>NZ_KB890612.1 GCF_000373145.1 Thermus oshimai DSM 12092 | reverse complement strand
ATGGGCAAGAGACACGCGTGGCTTCCCAAGTCTAAAGAAATCATTGTCCGCAAGGAGTTTATCTTGGATGCCCTAGAAAAGCTAGACCAAGACCCCCATAGGACTCGCATCTTAAATCTTGAGTCCGCCTTCAGAAACTGGATGGACAGTGCACAGTTCGAATTGCCGACAGATGCACTGTCCATTGAAGACCTTGGGAGCGGAACACTTAACCCGTTCGCCCTTCTCGCACACGCTAAGATCGAGGGACTCACTTCGGTCAGTGAACTGGAAGCCCAACTAAAGTTGGCAAAGCAGCTCTCTTCTATCGAAACCAGCGTCGGAAAGATGTTGGAAGAAGTGACGATCCCCGAGTACGGTTGGCAACGTTTCCCCAGTAAGTCCCAGTCAGTAGACTCCTGGGTCGACGCAATGCACAAGGGGAGGAAGGTTCTTTACATTGCCACTATCAAGAGTGGTCCTAGAACTCTCAACGACAGCATAAGCACGGAGTTGGGCCAATCTATCGCCCGCCACGCCGCAAGTTTGGGTAAGCGGTACAACTGCAAACTAGTTTCGGTGACATACGCCACCCTCTATGGGACATTCAAACAGTCTAACAAAAAGGATTGGCGCGTACTTTTGAGCGCTTATAACGAGCTGAAGAGCCTTGAGGACTCTCAAGACATCGAGATACTCTTAACTCCTGAAAAGCGAAAGGGGCTAGTTTTTAAACACGGGGACACCCGTGTTCTCGTCCGTCTACGGCACGGAATAGAGTGGTGGACCTTCTTAGGAAGTTCATGGTTGACCTTTCTTGAAGTGGGAGCAGCACTGATTCGAGCGGCAGTCCAAGCTTCGCCACAGACAGGAGGGCTTTACAAGGAGCCAAGTCACGCAGAGCTAGCAGAGCTACTAAGGGTGCCCACGAACTACAACATCGCTATCCTACAAAGAAACCAGATCGAGTGGATGCTTTTGTTTGTCAGCTTATTCGTTGACAAGTTGGAAAGTTAGGAAAAGATCCAAGCCCCCTAGGACGGACCCCTAAAATTGACCGATATTCCCTCTCGGGGTAAAGAAGAGGTATGCCTTTGTGTGCTACCTCATAGCCCCAGAAGCACCCGACTACGAGTCAGCCGTTAGGCTACCTTGCTGAGGTTTTGGACCAGGAAGATGAGGTTCACCCAGGCCACCAGACCCTGTGAAGCCCCAAAGACCGCACCATCACGCTGAAGCGGGACTCAAGCAAGATAGCCCCTTCGGGGCTGACCCAGTTCCTGACCCTTCCCATCCATCCTCTCTACCCGGTCTCCACCACCTGACCTCCCCTGACCCGATAGGGCGGGGTCTTGACCCCCTGGACCCAGCGAGTCACGCGTCAGCGTACTCCCTTTGTCCCCATGTACCCCTACTTCAGCAAGACCTTCAGCAAGACCTTCAGCAATAACTCCACCTACCAGCTCCCCCGCATCTGGCCCACCCCCGAGGCGGAGAACCTGGCCATCGCCGTGGCGGGAAAGGGGAGTAATGCGTTCAGCGCCATGGCCACAGCCCGGATAACGAGCCTTGACTTCCTCTCAAAAGCCCAGCTCTACCCCCTCTACGTCTACGACCTGCCCGAGTCTCCAAAGGGAAAGGGAGCCAGGCTTTTGGAAGCCGGGAGCCCTACCCCCACCCGCAGGCTCAACCTCAAGGAGGAGTTCCTCCGCCGGCTGGGGGAAGCCTTGGGGTCAGGCCTTCGCCTACATCTACGCCGTCCTCAGCCACCCCCTCTACGCCAAACGCCTCGCCAAAGGCCTCAAGATGTACCTGCCCCGGATCCCCATTCCCGAAGATCCCGCCCTCTTCGAGGAGCTCGCCCGGGCCGGGCAGGAGCTCATCAGGCTCCACACGGAATACGAAACCCTGGACCCCTGGAAGGAAGCCCCCCCCAAGGTGCGCGAGGAGGCGAATGCCCCTGAGGATCCCTACCAGCGATACCGGGTGGAGAAGATGCGCCTCGACAAGAAAGGGGGGACCCTGAGGTACAACGACTGGATCCGCATAGAGGGCATCCCCCAGGAGGCCTTCCTCTGGCGGCCTGGGGGGTACTCCCCCCTGGAGTGGATGGTCCGCTTCTGGAAGGTGGAGGAGAAGGTCCCGAGGGGGAAGGGGGAGGCCATCGTGTGGGATCCCAACCGCTACCTCAGGGAGAGGGAAGAACCCAGGTATCTCCTTGACCTCATCGGGCGGGCGGTGCGGGTGAGCGTGGAGACCGTGAAGGTTCACGAGAGGATCGGGGGGGCCCTCGAAAAGCTCTTGCCCTCCCCTGAACCCTGAGAGGCGGGGGCTACCCCTCGGAGAAAAGGGCAGAGGGGACGGAACATTCCTCCCTTCACGAGGGAAAGTTTCGTGAAGAGAGGCGCAAAGCCTTTCTCATCGCAACCCGCGCGGGCGGGGGTTGGAACTTTCCCCCGAGGGTTGCGTGTAAACGGGGCGCAATCAGTCTGGAAATCGTCCCATAAAGGCCGAAATCGGTTTTTGCCGTTGGGGACGGGATTTTGTGCGAAGGAGCGGTTTACAAATGGGTGCTCTAGGGATACAACCTCCGGGACAAGCTAATACCTTTATGGTTAACCCATATATCCGTTCCGACGGGGTTTTTCCGGGCATCATGTAAACACCTGCCCCTGGTAGACCCGTTTACACAGATGACCCATCACGGCGGTGGAACTTTCCCCCCCTGTGAAACTTTCGGCTCAGACCCCAAGAGACAGAGCGGACAAGGTTGACTCAAAAGGAGGAAGAAGTGCCTTTCTCATCGTCTGAGTCAACCTCTGAGTTATCATTTTTTTTAAGAACATAAGAAAGAGATATAGGCTCTTCAGCACGGGCTTTTCTCGTGAGTCAACCTCTGTGCCGACCCCCCCTGTTTTGAGTCAACCCCCCTCTGAGCCGAAACGTTGTCGGCACAGGGGTCAGCTCAGAGGTCGGCACAGCGGGAAAGCCCTCTGGAAGGGCCGTGTGCCGACCTACCCTCCTTGAGCCGACCTCCCCCTGGGGCGGGTGGGGGGGAAAGTTACGGGGAAAGTTCCGGACGCGCTATTGACAGAAAAGGGGTTTCGAGTTAATCTTAACGTGATGCGCCCCTCACCCATAGCTGGGCTCACCCGGAGGCGCCAGGAGGTCTTCCGGGGGATCCTGAGGTTCCTGGCCACCGAGGGGCGCTACCCCACGGGGGTCGAGCTGGCCCACGCCTTGGGCCGCACGCCCGACGCCACGTGGGCCATGCTCCGGGCCCTGACACGGGAGGGCCTGGTGGAGCGCCGGGAGGGGCAGTACGTCCTGACCCCTGCGGGTCTGGAGGTGGCTGCCGCCCTGGGGACTACCGTGTGGCGCGGGGACGAGGAGGTCCAGACCGCGCTGAAGCTGTTGGGAGTCGGTCATGCCGCCATCGAGGACGGGCGCTGAACGGACGAAGCCGGGGCCCTACCCCCAGGTCTCCCCGGCTCGTCTCCCCCGGGATCCTAAAAGGACCCCACGGCGCCATTATCCTCCTGGCGGTCCTATATCGCAAGGAGGTAGTGGTGGCACTAGCAACAAACCCCCTGGACCTCATAGAGGAGATCGCGCGGGAGATCGCCAACCGGTCTAATCGGTCCTACGCGAGCCACGTCAGGCAAATCGCCAAGGTTTTACCCGAAGGCGTCTCAGACCTCTACGCCTGGCTGGCCTCCCTGGACGACGCCGCCATCAAGGAACTCGCGCAAAAACTGGAACTGATCGAGGGAAAGCCCCGTCCCCACTTCACCGCGGCGGTCAAACAGGCGAGGACCCTCGCCCTCCAGAGGCAGACCCTCGCGGGGATGCCCCCGGACTTCGCGGAGGCCCTCCGGTGGGCGATGGAGCGGGCGGGGTTGGGCCTGAAGGCCCTGGCCCGAGAGGTGGGGGTTGACCGAACCACCCTCCGGAAATGGATCAGGGGCAAAGGGATCCCCAGCTCCCTGCGGGCGGTGGAGCGGCTGGAGGCGGCCCTCCACCTCCCCCCGGGGAGCCTGGCGGGGCGGCTTCCCCGCTTCGGGCGGCAGCGCCTCGAGGTTCGGGGAGACAAGACCTACCGCGCGTTCACCAGGACCTTCCTGCGGGTGGCCTCCCTGGTCCGCTACGAGGTGCCCTGGGCCGACCTCCCGCCCCCCGCGCGGGAGGCCCTGCTCCGGGAGGAGGAGGAGCGCTGGCGCCGCCTCTCCCACCGCCAGATCCGCGTCCGCCAAGCGCAGAAACAGACGTTCACCCTCCCCTTCAGGGACTGGCCGGCCCGGGCCCGGGAGGAGTGGAACGAGTACGTAGTCTACGCCTCCACCCGTCCCGGGACCGGTGAGAGGGCCCGTCGGGCCCTCTCTGGGGGCCCTCTGTCCTCCAGGGTCCTGCGGGCCCCTACCGTGGAGAGGGAGCTGGCCGAGATGCAAAAGTTCTACGGCTATTGCGTGAGGGTGCGCGGGCTGGACCCCGACCATCTGGGCCTCAACCTCCTCACGGACCTCTCCCTGGTGAGGGACTACCTCGGGTGGCGCGTGGACAGGTACGGGGACGCGGTGCCCGGTCTCACCAGGACTGAGATACTCTTCATCGCCCTGGTCAAGAAGCTGCACAGGCGGTACCTACCCGTCATCGGCCTGCAGGGGGACCTGGAGGGACTCCGCGAGCTGGAAAAAAGACTAAAGGCCGCCGGGCTGGACGAGACGGAGGGGTACCACGCGGTGGAGCCGCTCCTCGAAACCCCGGACCCCCTCGGGTGGCTGGCGGCGGGCATCGCCCTCATGCTCCGCGACCTCTCCGGGCGGGTGGGCGACCTCCTGGCGCCGAAGGTGCCCACTTCTGGGGCCGCCCAAGAGGCCCTGGCCCTGTACCGGGACGCCGTCCTGTTCTGGACGGCGACGGCCCATCCCCTGCGGGCGAAGCACTGGTACGCGGCCCGCCTGGACATGGACCAGTTCCGGGAGGGGGACTTCGCCCCGGGAAGGGGCCACGTAGGGAGGAGGGGCGGGACCTACTACCTGGCCTACCGCGTGGAGGAGTTCAAAAACGCAAGTTCGATGGTCTTCAGGAACCTGAGGGCGGACGACCTGGTGGAGTTCCCCCTGGGGGACCCCGAGCACCCCCTCGCCACCCTGGAGGTGGAGGGGACCCGCTACGCCCTCAACGAGGTGTTCCACGTCTACCTCCGGGGGGTGCTGCCCCGCCTGGCCGGGAGCCTGGGCCACGCCGGGCCGCTCCTCCCCCTGTTTCCGGGGTTGGATTCGAAAGCTCAGCTTAGCGGGATGTTTCGCAGCCGCTCCGCGTACGTGGCGGCCCTGCCGGACGCGCCCCTGATCCTGCCCTTCGGTCCCCACTCCCTCCGCCACATCGTGGCCACCAGCATCGTGAAGGCGACCGGCTCCTTTGAGGCCGCCGCCAACGTGCTGCTGGACTCCGTGGAGATGGTAATGCGCCACTACGCCCGCTTCGCCCCCCGGGACCGCTACCGGCACGGTTGGCGCCTCTACGTCCAGACTAGGGGAGGTGGCCGATGAGGGACCTCCACGGCCTCCTCCTGGAGCGGGTGGACGAGCTGGTGCCGGAGCTCCTTCCCGGGGCCCGGCGGGTGGGGGACGAGTGGCGGGCGGGGTCCGTCCGGGGGGAGCGGGGGGACAGCCTCGCCGTGGACCGCAGGAAGGGCCTCTGGATCGACCACGACCCCTCCGCCCCCGAGCCCCGGCAGGGGAACCTCCTCACCCTGATCCAGGCGGCGAAGGGCCTCTCCCCGGAGGAAGCGCGGCGCTGGGCCCGGGAGTGGCTCGGCCTCCCCAGCCCCTCCCTCCGCTCCCCGGGGAGGCGGAAGGGCGGGAAGGGCAGGGGCTCCGGTCCCCGGGAGCCCGAGCGCCTGAGCCCCCAGGTGCTTGGGTCTTCAGGTACCCAGGAACCCGGGGCGGACCCCTTCGACAACCCCCGCTTCCGGGACCTCCTCCTCCCCAAGGGCGAGGACGGGACTCCCCTGGCCCCGGCCTCTGAGGAGGTCCTGAAGCGGCTGACCTCCCGCCTCCTCCGCACCCCGGAGGCGATGGGCTACCTGGAGGGGCGCGGCCTGGACGCCCGGGCGGCCCGCCGCTTCTATCTGGGCTTGGAGGACACCGCCCGGGCCACCGCCGCCCTGGCCTACCCGGTGATCGGACCGGACGGGATCCCGGTTCGCCGCCACCTCTACTACGAGGTCCCCGGCCTCACCCGGGACGCCCCCGGCAAGGGGTGGGGGAAGGGGAGGCCCACCAGCTACTGGGCCATCCCCCCCTTCGAGGGCCCCTCCCCCCGCCGTCGGCTCTTCGTGTGCGAGGGGGCCAAGGACGGCTGGGCCCTTTGGCATCGCCTCCACCTCCAACCCTGGGCCCAGGACCTGGCGGTGGTGACCTCCACCCACGGCTCCGCCCTCCCCGAGGCATGGAAGGACCCCCTGTTCTGGGCTCCCTGGGAGGAGGTGTACCTGGGCCAGGACTCGGACCCCGCCGGGGAGGAGATGGCCCGGAAGGTGGCCGGACTGGCGGGCAGGCCCGTCCGCCGGGTGCGCGTCCCCGAGGGGATGGGCAAGGACTGGACGGACTACTTCCTCGCCGGGGGGACCCCCGAGGGCTTCCGCCTCCTCCTGGAAGGGGCCGAAGTCTGGGAGCCGGAGGCCTCCGGGGACAGGATCCAGCTCCCCGACCCCGTGGACGTGAACCGGGCCTTCGTGGGGGGGCACCTCTACGTCCCGGTTCGGATCCTGGAGAACCGGGGAGAGGAAGGGGCCCGCTACCGCACCGTGGTGGTCCGCTCCGACGGGATCGTCCTGGGCTGGGGCTACCTCCCCGCCCCGCCCGGCACCCCCCCGGAGGACCGGGTGCTCGCTCTGGACGACGGCACCATCATCCGCAGGCCCCCCAGGGCCCCCGTGAGCGCCTCGTGGAGCGCCGAGGCCATCAACCGCTTCCTGGAGGCCCGCAAGGCGGGCAGGAGCGCCATGACCGTGGACCCCCGGGCCCTGCCCCGGCTCATCGAGCGCCACCTCCGCCAGGTGGTCCTCCCCGGGGAGGACGGCTACCTCCTCGCGGCCCTCGGGGTCATGACCTCCTACGTGCAGGCGGTCTTCGAGGCCGTGCCCCTCTTCCTGGTGGTGGGTCCGCCGGGCTCGGGGAAGACGGAGTTCGCCCGGCTCATGGCCGAGCTGGGGGCCAACGGGACGGTGGTCACGGGCCAGACCTCCGCCGCCACCGCCGCCCGGATCATCGACGAGACCGGGGGCCTGGTGGCCTTCGATGACCTGGAGGAGGTGCGCCAGCGCTCGGGGAGCGCCGAGGCCTCCCAGCTGGAGCAGTTCCTCAAGGTCTCCTACAAGAAGGAGACCGCCCTCAAGGCCTGGACCGACACCAAGGGCATGCGGGTCCTCACCCTCAACTTCTTCGGCGTGAAGGTCATCACCAACACCCAGGGGACGGGGGAGATCCTGGGGAGCAGGATGCTGGTGATCCGCACCGCCCGCCTCCGGGAGCTGGCCAAGGGAGGCCGCCCCGAGGGGCTCCCCCCGGAGGTTCTCCGGGAGCTTCGCGACAACCTCTACGTCTGGGCCATGGAGAACGCCGCGGCCCTCCACGCCCTCTACCGCGAGCGCTTCGCCGGGAAGGGGGAGCGCCTGGAGGAGATCGCCGCTCCCTTGCGGACCATCGCCCGCCACCTGGGGGACGAGGAGCTGGTGGCCCGCCTGGAGGAGGCCCTGAGGCGGCAGGAGGGCCGCCTGGAGGAGGTGCCCTCGGACACGGACGTCCTGGAGACGGCCCTCAAGGAGGTGATCCGCCAGGGGTACAGGACCCACGTGGCCCTGGTCCACGTGGTCTTCGAGGCCCGGAGGCTGGTGGGGGACGACTGGGGGCGGGAGCGGACCGTGGACATCCCCAGGTGGCGGGATCCCAGGTGGGTGGGCCAGATCGCCCGCAACTACGGCTGGGCTGCCCCGGAGAAGGCCGTGAGGCCCAGGCTCTGGGACAGGCAGTTCCGCATCATGCGCCTGGAGCCCGATTTCGTGGAGCGGGTGGTGCGGGAGTTCCTGGAGGCGGGGGTCCCCCTGGAGCCCCCCAAGCAGCCCCTGGCCTTCTGCTTGAACACCCCTTGCACGGAGTGTGCCTACCTGCACTTCTGCGACCTCAAGGGGGAGAAGGAGGCCTGGATCAAGAAGTACGGTGAGGCCAAGGCGAACCAGCGCAAGCGTCAGCTGGAGGAGGAGTTCCGGGCCGAGGTGGGCTCCCTCCACGTCCCCCTCCCGGACGGGGGCTGGGACAAGGGGGGCGGCGAGAACCCAGGTGCTCAGGTACCTAAGTCCCCAGGTTCTCAGGAGCCCGGGAGCCCGAGGCCAGGGGCCCCGGAGGCCCCCGGCGACCCACAGAGGAGGTGAGGAAGGTGATCGTGGCGGTTACGGGCTTCAAGGGGGGCGTGGGCAAGACCACCACGGCGGTCCACCTGGCCTGCTTCCTGGCGGAGCGGGGGCCCACCCTCCTGGTGGACGGGGACCCCAACCGCTCCGCCACCGGGTGGAACCGGCGGGGGGGCCTCCCGGTGAAGGTGGTGGACGAGCGGGTGGCCGCCCGCCACGCCCGGGGCCACGCCCACGTGGTCATCGACACCCAGGCCCGCCCCACGGAGGAAGACCTCCGGGCCCTGGCCGAAGGGGTGGACCTCCTGGTCTTGCCCACCTCTCCCGACGCCCTGGCCCTGGAGGCCCTCCTGGCCACCTTGGAGGCCCTCCGGGGCTCGGGGGCCCGCTACCGGGTCCTCCTGACCCTGGTGCCCCCTCCCCCAAGCCGGGACGGGGAGGAGGCCAGGGCCCTCCTGGAAGAGGCGGGGGTCCCCCTCTTCCGGGCCTGGGTGCGGCGGGCCGCCGCCTTCCCCAAGGCGGCCCTCCTGGGGGTGCCCGTGTACCGGGTGCCGGACCCCAGGGCCCGGCTGGCCTGGGGGGACTACGCGCGGGTGGGAGAAGAGCTCCTGAAGGAGGTGGAGGGGTGAGCAAGTTCGCCAAGCTCCTCAAGGAGGCCAGGGGAGAGGAGGCCGACCCCAAGGGACGGACCCGGGGGAAGAGCCGGCGGGAGGACTACGTGGCCATGAAGGTCTACGTCCCCAAGGACCTGCACCGGGCCCTGAAGCTCAGGGCGGTGGAGGAGGGGAAGGAGATCTCGGAGCTGGTGGAGGAGGCCCTGAGGAAGCTCATTCTTGTAGAATGAGGGAGGTCGTAGGTCTCGATCTTTTATTATCCCAACATGGTCGCTCCTGCGGTAGGACCAGAGAAGTTTACGGTCGTGTCCCTCTTCTCAGGCGCCATGGGCCTGGACCTCGGGCTGGAGAGGACGGGCAGGTTCGCCACCCTGGCGGTGGTGGAGGTGGACCCGGCGGCCTGCGAGACCATCCGCATCAACCACCGCAAGGGCCTCCTCGCCTCACCTAAGCTGCGTGTGTACCAAGAGGACATCCGCAAGCTCGACCCCTACGCCGTCCTGGCGGACCTGGGCCTGGCCCCGGGCGAGGTGGACCTCCTGGCGGGGGGGCCTCCTTGCCAGACGTTCAGTTCGGCGGGGAAGAGGGGCTCCATCCAAGACACCAGAGGGTCTTTGATCTGGGAGTTCCTCCGCTTCGTCAACGCCCTGCGCCCGAAGTTCTTCCTCATGGAGAACGTCCGGGGGCTCATGTCCGCCGCCATACGGCACAGGCCCATAAAGGAGCGTCCCGAGAACGGGGGGCCGCCCCTGGAGCCCGACGAGGAGCCGGGGTCGGTGCTACGGCTCTTCTTACAGGACATAGACGAGGAATACAGGCTGGACATCTTCGAGGTGAACGCCGTCAACTACGGGGCACCTCAGCTGAGAGAGCGGGTCTTGTTCATCGGCAACCGCTTCAACGTGAGGGTGGACCTCCCGCCCCCCACCCACGTCTCCCCGTGGGAGTACGAGGAGCTGGCCAGGGAGAACCCCCTGTTCCCTCCCAGCGTCAGGCCCTGGCGCACCCTTCGGGACGCCCTGGCAGGCCTCCAAGAGACTGACCCCGTGTTGTTGGACTTCAGCCCGCGCAAGAAGAAGTACCTGGAGCTTGTGCCACCCGGTGGGAACTGGCGGTCGCTGCCTCCAGAGGTGGCCAAGGAGTCCATGGGTAAGGCCTTTCACGCCAAGGGTGGTCGGGCGGGGTGGTGGAGACGGCTCTCCTACGACCTGCCCTCGCCCACCCTTGTCACCCTCCCCAACCACGCCAGCACGGCCCTCTGCCACCCAGAGCACACCCGGGCCCTCACCCTACGGGAGTACGCGCGCATCCAGGAGTTCCCGGACGAGTGGGAGTTCGCCGGGAGGCCCGTGGAGCAGTACAGGCAGGTGGGCAACGCCGTGCCCGTGCGGCTAGGACAGGTGGCCGGAGAGGCCATCGCCGAGGCCCTGGACTTGGTCTACAGGGAGGGCCTTCGGCCCCTCGGTGGAGCCCACCCCAGGCTCCGAAAGGTGTACCTCAAGGCCCACGTCAGGACTCGGAGGTGGTACAGGCAAGGGGAAGCCCTCCTGTGGCAGGAGGGTCAGGAGAACGAGGAAGCGAGGTACAGCCCCGCCCGCAAAGTCGTGGAGGAGGAAGAGGTCGCCTGTGAGTGCTGAAGCAAGCATGCGGCCCCATGCAAGTGTCGTAGACCTGCGCACAGCGCTACAAAAGGTGGGGAGAGGCGGCGAAGACGACTACTTTTGGCGCAGGCAAAGAGACCTCTATACTGTCACCTTAGCAGAGCTGCTTCTAAAACGGACGACGCGCCCAGTTGTAAGGCGAGTACTCCCTCTTGTCTTAGAACGCTACCCTGACCCTTCATCGTTAGCGGAGGCTAGAGACGAAGACATTTGGCAGATCGTGGCCCCGACTGGCTTGCGCTCGCGAGTACACACGTTGAAAGAGGTTGCTCGGTTGCTGGCCATGGCAGGACACGACTTCCGGCCCGATGACCTTTTGTCTGTAAAAGGTGTTGGAAAGTATGTACGTGATGCCGTCGCCTTGTATGTGTTTGACGAACCTACCCTGCCGACGGACAGCACTGTACAACGCGTTGTGTGGCGCGCCTTCTGGGGAAAACACTTAGACAGGCGTCCTAGGGAACCGTATAGTGATGCACTCTTACAGGAAGCGGTCAAAGAACTGATTAAAGGTGAACCACCTAGCGCAATAAGGCACCTCCATCAAGGGGCTCTTGATGTCGGGTGGGCCTACTGCAAAAGCAAAGCTGTTTGCAAGGGCTGTCCACTACGAGGGCACTGTGCTCTACATAGGGTGCAAGGTGAAAAGCATGGGCAAGAGACACGCGTGGCTTCCCAAGTCTAAAGAAATCATTGTCCGCAAGGAGTTTATCTTGGATGCCCTAGAAAAGCTAGACCAAGACCC
>NZ_KB890611.1 GCF_000373145.1 Thermus oshimai DSM 12092 | reverse complement strand
CACCTGCCCATTGGCCACCACCGCATCCACCAACGGCCACACCCGCTCCACCGGCTGCAGCTCCGGAGAATAGGGCGGCAGGTACACCAACCCCATCCCCTCCGAGTCCATCCCGTCCACCAAGGCCAGCCTGTTAAGGCTAACCTTGAGGCTCAGGCTCTCAAGGTACGGTGGACACGGGTGCCCTCCCTGGCCTCCCTCGGGCTCACCTCGTTCCTGAGTTTCAAACCCTTAAAGGTACGGTGGACACTAATCTGCCCCCTGTCGTCCAGGGGAACCCAGACCTGTTTCAAACCCTTAAAGGTACGGTGGACACCTAAACACAACGTCCTACACAGCAGGCTCTCATCAAAGTCTAATCTTGATTTTCAAGATCCGCTGCGACCGAGAAGGGAAGAGGCCGCTTTGGCTGGGATTATAGCCTGGGTGGGGGGGGTGTGCGTCAACCCCCCGGGGTTTTGGGGGGATTGGGGGTTCGCGCAGATTTTGACTAGGTATAAGTTTTCTCTCCAATGTAGCCCTACTCCCACCCCTGTGCGATGCGCTTCACCCCCACGAAGTAGGCCACCTTCTCCTTGGGGTAGCCCCGCTGGAAGAACCGGCGCACCGCCCGGTACTGCAGGGCGCGCATGATCTGCTTGATCCCCCCCAGGCCCGCATGGTGGAAGAGGTCCTCCAGGAGGAGGCGGAGGGCCAGGGGACTCAAGGGCTTCCCCCGCCCCTTCCCCCGGGCGGTGCGGAGGAGGAGATGGGGGTAGGGGATGGGGTGGAGCCCCGCCAGGTAGTCCCGGAGGGGAAGCCACTCCTCCACCGCCTTCTGCGCCTCGGGGGAGAGGGGGACCTCCCGCACCTTCCCCCGCACCAGGAGCCGGTCCCCCAGGTAGTCCTGCCGCCAGAGGGCGCAGAGCTCCCGGTACCCTAACCCCACCTCCCCCATGAGGGGGACCACCACCGCCAGGAGGGGGCGCTGGTGGGCCACGGGAAAGGTGGGGATGCTCTCCAATAGCCGCCGGTACGCCTCCTCCGGGAGGGCCAGGTCATGGCGCACGGGGTTGAGGACGTTCTGGGGCCACTCCACATGGGCCGGCCACCCCACCCCGGCCCAGTCCAGGAACCGGGCGAAGAGGCGCAGGGAGGCCAGGACCCGGACCAGGCTCTTGTCCCGGTAGGGTTTGGGGACGGAGGAGAGGGGATTCCCCCGGACCAAGAGCTCCCGCAGGAACCCCTTCACATCCCCTGCTTCCAAGGCCGGCCAGCGCCGCCCCTCCCGCTCCAGCCAGAAGAGGAAGGCCTCCACGGAGGCCCGGTCCACGCGGCTGCCCCGCTTGCCCCTGCGGCGGCGGAAGGCCTCCAGGCCCTCCAGGAGGGCCTCCCGGTCCCACCCCCGGAGGGCCTCCTCCACCCGCCGCCTCCGCTCCTCGGGGTCACTCCAGGGGTCTTCAAATATAAACTCTGCCATTTACCCTCATTTTAGCACGCCCGCCACCGCCCCCACCACACCCCCAGACCCCGGGCCTTTTACACCCCAAAGCCAAAAGCGCATGGGAAGGCCTGGGGATGGGAAAGGTGGTGGGGAAGGGGAGGTGAGGTGGAGGAAGAGGGGTGTGGTGGGGGGTTGTTGGGGTGGGGGCGGGTGAAAAAGAACAAGGGTGGCGGAAATGATTTAGAGAGGGCTTACGCCAGATAGCAGAAAGGACGCTGCTCAGGGAGGCCATCGTGGCCCACCTCTGAAGGCCTGTGCGCTGGACCTACGACCCCGAGGCCCACGCCCTCTACCTCTGGCTGCGGGAGGGGAGGGTAGCCCGTTCCAGACCCGTGGCTCCCGAGGTGGTGGTGGACTACGACCGGGAGGGACGGCCCCTGGGGGTGGAGGCCCTGGGGCTCCAGGGAGAAGGCCCCCGGGCCCTCGCGCTGCGTTGGGCGAAAGGGGAGGGTTAGGGCCCCTCTAGGAGGGGTTAGGCCCCCTCAGACGGCAAACCGCACCTCCGGCCCTGCCCCCAGGGCCCCCGCGGCCCGGGGGAGGTCCCCATGCGCCGGGCCAGCTCCCGCCGGGAGAGGCCTTGGGCCCGCAGGGCCCGCGCCGGCTCCAGGTCCTGGAGCACCCCTGGCGGGACTTGGAGGCGGACATGTCCGTTGGTAAGGATTACGCCGCCCGCGCCGGGACTACCTTCCCCTCGGGCAGCACCACCCCCACCAGCCGTCCCCCGAGGAAGAGGGCCTGCGTCAGCCCGTAAGGGCTAAGCTTGGCGATGGGGCCCTCCCCCTCCGCCGACCACTTCCGGAGATGGGGGAGCTCGGCTAGGGCCACCTGACCGGCTTCTTCGTCGTCCAGGGGCAGGACGTGGAGGACGAAGCGCTCGGGGAGGAGCTCGAAGAGCTCGGGATCCTCCAGGAAGCACATCCCGAAGGCGTCCTTCAGGAGGCTCAGGCGGGCCTTGGGGTCTTGGGGTTGGGCCTTCTCGGGCTCCAGGACCATGGCGGCCTCCCTGCGGCCTTGGCCCCATTGAGGGTCCGGCTGGGATCCCCCGGCAGGTCCACGGGCTCGTGGGGGGCAATGCGGTTCCGGTCCCGGTGGGGCCTCCCCCCGGCGGTGTCGTAGGGGGCGATCCAGACCCAGCCCTCCTCAGGTCCAGCCGGGCCGCCTGGGCTAAGCTTGGCCCTGGAGAGTACCGCGGTACGCCCCCGGTTCTCCCCTAAGGCCGCCCCGGGGCGGGCCAGAGGCGCATCCCGTTGCGCTCGGGGGGCTCGTCGGGCACCGGAAGCCGGGGGTCGAAGAACCGGGCCTTGAACTCCTCGTAGGTGAAGGGCCCCTCCCACTTCAGGTTCTCCCCCTCGAACCCCTCGCAGTACCACCCCCCGTCGGGGGCCCGGGTCACCCGCCAGGGGCGCACGTTGTAGAACCGCCAGAAGAGGTCGTAGGCGTGGGCGATCTTGGGGTGCCGGTTCCCCAGGCGGACGAAGTAGTCGAAGTAGATCCAGTCGTCCGGGTCATCCGTAAAGCTTACCGCCAGCAGGGCCTGGCTCAGGAGGTTGAAGCCCCCGTCCCGGGGGGTGTAGAAGACCCGGTCCCCCCCGCTGGGGCTCCGCTGCACCAGGGGGTTCCGGTAGATGGAGGCGTAGAGGGTCATCTCGATGCGGTTCAGCATGGCCTCCCGCACCCAGGGCACGTAGGTGAGCCTCACCCCCAGGGGGTCGTCCACGTGGGCCGACCAGGGCTGGGCGCAGAGGGGCACGGGGTAGGAGGGCGGCAGGACGCTGAAGGGGTCGATCTCCGGGAGGTCCGGGAGGGGGTAGGCCCGGGCGGGCTTGAAGACCGCCTTGATGTGGGTGTCCTCCCGGCGGTGGGAGACCTCCGTGGGGATCTCGATGCGGTACCACCGCCCGAAGATCTGGCCGTACACCGTGAAGAGCATCTCCCCCCGGTGGAGGGAGGCGGCGAAGGCCCCGTCGGCGATGTCGAAGCCCCTGAGGTAGCCGTCCACGTCAGGGATGTATTCCTTTTGGGGGAAGGGCTTGATCCAGGCCCGCCCCACCCCGCCCCCGGTGTCCAGGTCGGGGTAGTACTGGTCGGGGGGGTCGTAGGGGTAGCCGTTGAAGAGGATCCCCGCCTGGACGGCGTTGGGGTCCCTGGGGTCCAGCTCCAGGAAGAAGTAGCGGTCCCCGTTCGTGTACCTGAACTCCCGGATGCGGAAGGTCCCCAGCCACTCCGCCAGGGCCTCGGGGTCCTCCGGGGGCTTCGGCCCCTCCAGCCTCAGGCACGCGGGCAGGAGGAGGAGGGGGAGGAGGATGAGGAGCCTCAGGGCGCTCATGGGAGTCATTCTATACCCGTGCCCGTTCCGGGGTAGGGGTGTTGCATGTTTTTATGTAAGCAACTCAATGCCTTGAGAGTTTTGGCTTGAAAAAGGGAAAAGTTGGTGTATCATATTCGCCGTATGGAGCCGGATCCTGAAATCCTCGAACTCCCCCTTTCCCTCATCGTCCCTTGGGAGGACCAGCCCCGCCGCGGCCCCAAGGGGGACTACGCCCTCGTGGAGAGCATCCGCGCCCTGGGGGTCCTGGAGCCCCTCATCGTCTACCGGGACGGGGAGGTCTACCGCCTGGTGGCCGGGGAGCGGCGCTACTGGGCCGCCAGGGAGGCGGGGCTGGAGCGGGTGCCGGTGCGGGTCGTCCCCAAACCCGACCCCGGCACCCTTCACCAGATGGCCCTGGCGGAGAACCTCACCCGGGCGCCCCTGGACGCCTTCGAGACCGTGGAGGCCGTCCTGAAGCACGCCTTCCTGAACTTCGGCCACACGGAGGAGTCCTTCCTGGAGCTCCTCCGCCGCACCCGGACGGACCACGAGGGGGCCCGGCGGAGGAGGACCCACCTCGACCCCCTCCGCCACGAGGGGCTCAAGGCCCTGCGGGAGATCCTGAGGGGGTTCCCCATAGCCCCCCTGACCTTCGTGGTCAAGTACGCCCATCTTTTCAGGCTCCCCCCCGAGGTGCGGAGGGCCCTGGCGGGGGCGGGCCTCTCCCTGCAGGAGGCCCTGGAGCTGGTTCGGGACCCCGCCAAGCTGGAGCGGATCAGGGAATGGATGGGGCGGCTGGAGAGGGGGGAGGTCTTCACCCCCCTCTCCCCCGGGGAGCACCTCTGGAGGGTGGCCAGGAACGTGGCCCGCTACCGCCCCAAGCCCCCCCGCCCCCGGGGCCCCCTGGGCCAGCTCCAGGGGATCGTGGAACGCCTGGAGCGCCTCTACGAGAAGGCCCCCGAGGGGTGGGCCCCCCGCCTGAGGGAGGCTTTGGATAGCCTCACCTCCATCCTGGAGGAGGAAGGGGAGCTTGAGGACGGCTATGAGGCCCCCGAGGACGATGGGGGCGATGAGGAAGGAGGTGAAGGCTAGTGTTCATCCAGGACCTGGGGCCGGACCTGCCGCTGGCGTTCATCGCCCTGGGCACGTCCATCTTCCTCCTGGGGCTCGGCTTCTACTTCTTCGGGGACGAGGCCTTCGGGACGGGGAAGAAGAGGGGACGCAAGGGAGATTAGCGGAGGGATTCCAAACAACCCCCAGCACGGAGCTGGGGGGTTTTGGTTGCTTCGGGCCTGTGGAACCGTTGGTTCTACAGGGGGGAGGCGTAAAACGGTCGGTTGTACAGGGGGGTGCATGCGGATTTTGACCTCCCCCTTCACCTGTGCGTTTTGACGTGCGTCGCACCTTCTCACGCCGGGTGCGCGCCCGCGCTCCACGCCTCTGCGGACCCCTCTCCTTTCAGGAAGTCCACGTTCGTCGCCACCAGCATGGCCCCGCCCCCGCACCGCGCCTTCCACGAAGAGGGTCTTCCCCGCCAGGGCAGGGGGGCGTACTCCATCACCCACACCGGAAGGATCTCCACCCCGTTCCGCCGGGGCACGGCCACCTGCACCAGGCTCCCCCCCTGCACCGTCCTGGGGGCGCCCACCACCGCCCCCACCAGGGTGAACCGCCCCCCGCCGTCCTCCACCTCCAGGATGTGGAGGTTCTCCACCACCATTTCCAGGCCTTCCCGCCCCGCCTTCGCCTGCCCCACCAGCAGGGCGTGCTCCCCCACCGCCTCCTTGGCCCTGTTCCCCATGGCCCCAAAGGCCAGGAAGGGCAGGCGCACCTTCCCTTCCGACGTGGGCACCTCCACCGTACCCACCGCGTACCGGTTGCCGAACTTGCTCTCCCGCTCCGTGGCCCCGACGACCTTTCCTTTGATCCAGAGCATATCCCCTCCCATCAGATAGGAGGGGAGGGGCGGCCTTCCACCCCTCCCCCTTCCCTCTCCGGCCCTTTACCCCAGGGCCCGCCGGATTTCCTCTCTGGTCCTCACCCCGATGGCCTGGCGGTAGACCTCCGCCACGGCCTCGTACCGGCGCTTCTTCAGGTCTGATCCCCTCCCCGACCTCTGGGGAGAGGAATGCCCTTCCCCCATCCCCCCACAAAACCCCCGAAAAACGGGCTGGCAAGGGTCTGCCAGGATGTGAAGGTGGCGTACCCCTTCCGAGCAGGGATTTTTACCGTCCCAGACGGTGCTGGCAGAGGTCTGCCATTTTTCTACCCTCCCCTTTCCGGCCCCTGCCAGGGGGCTGCCCCCCCAAAAACCCGGGCCTTGGGGCCTCGAGGCCCCCCCTCTTTGCCGGGCTCCGCTCAGCCCCCTTCGCCGTCCTGCCGGGGGGTGCCTCAAAACTTGCACCTATGCTCCCGGCCTCAGGTTTATGCGGGGGGAGGGGCGGGGTTTTAGGGCGATACCGAAGCGATGGGTGGTGGAGCGGACATTTGCCTGGTTGGTGAGGAACCGGCGCTTGCGGGTGGACTACGAGCTTCATCCCGAGGTGAGCGCGGCGTGGGTGTACGTGGCCATGATACGCTTGTTGGTGAAGCGGCTAGCCAGGGCCACCTGAAGCCCAACGGGGGACTTATCCGACAGTCTCTTAGCTTTGGGGTTCTCCCGCCAGAACCCCGAGGCCCTTGCCCAGGCCCTCGTCGTCCAGGCCCGAGAGGCCCCGGAAAGAGAGGTCCAGCCCGCCCCCGAAGGGGAAAAGCTGATCTGCATCGGTCCCCTCGCCACCCCTTCCGGAAAACGCCCGTGGGTGGTGAGCGTTTGGTACCTTGAAAGGGGAAAGGACACGGCCCGCCTAGTGACGGCCTATCCCTATAGGAGGCGCGAGGATGCGGGAAGGTGACCTGGTGGCCCTAAAAGTGGACCGGCCAGAATCCGGCCTGAGGAAAGGGGACGTGGGGGCTGTGGTCCTGGTCTACCCGGGAGGGGAGACCTACGCGGTGGAGTTCGTGGACCACCGCGGGGAGACGGTGGCCCTCCTGGACCTCACCCGGGAGGAGGTGGAACCCCTCCGGGGCTCGGCCATTCTGCACCTGAGGGAAACGGCCTAGACTCCAGGCTTCTATCTCAATAGCTCTGTGAGCCTGGGAAGGAAGTAGGCTAGATTTTCCTCGTAAAGGGCAGGGCCGTGCTTGATCCTCGTGATCCTTGTACCGCCGGTTTGCTCATCCGGGAGAACCTTATAGTAGTTCATCCATAAACCGACAATCTTCCCCTTGGGTTCATAGCTTATCGCGAAAGCAAAGGGTCTATAAATAGAAGGGCTTTTATCGTTCCAAAAGGTGATGATGGCACGAACATGGGGCTTCCACTCGTCTCCTTCGGCGAGCGTTTTCTGTATGGGGATGTAGGCCTCCTGCCCGCAAGCGGGACAAACAATCCAGCCCTTCGGGTCCCTATGTTTTTGGACGATGTCTTCTATGGTTAACCCTTTAGCCTCTTGACCACAGCTTGGGCAAACTATCTTAAAAAGATTCGGCCCCTGACTACGTTTAGCCGGCATCTTTAATCCTCCTTTCAGCCGGATTATAGCTTCTCCTCGCAAACGAGGGAAGCCTGCTCACCCCAACACATCCGGCAGCGCCCGGGCCGCCTCCTCCAGGCGCCTGCGGCTCACGTGCACGTAGACCTGGGTGGTGGCGATGGAGCTGTGCCCTAAGAGCTCCTTCACCTCGTCTATCCCCCGCCCCGCCTCCACTAGGGCGCTGGCGTAGGAGTGCCGGAGCTTGTGGGGCGTGATGCGGGCCCAGTCCTTCAACCCCGCCCTGCGGGCCACCCGCTTCACCATGGCCTCCACCGCCCGCACGCTGAAGGGCTGGCCCCGCCTCGGCCCCGAGGTGTGGCTCCAGATGTAGGGGCTGGTGGGGTGCCCCTCCAGGTTCCGGTGCTTGAGCCACTGGTGGAGGGCCCGCTGGGCCGTGGGGGAGAGGACCACCACCCGCTCCCGGTCCCCCTTCCCCTTCACCCGGATGGCGTGGGGGATCCCGTCCTGGTAGGTGAGCCTGGTGGCTACCTACGTGTGGGTGGGTCAGGCCGAAGGCCTATGTTCCTGACCAACTGAAGGCCCTGCAAGCTCAAGGTGTTCGTCTGCCCCGACCCCAGAAGGGGCAAAAAGCCACTCTGGCTGAGCTCCTCACCCTCGCCATCTTCATCACCCTGCTCGGCCAAGACCTGGCCAAAGGTTACATAGCCGCTAAGACCACCCTCTTGCTCACGCAAATGTGTTTCCCCTGTAGGGAAAGCAGCCGCCCCTTCTTTCCCTCCCTGCCCCACCTCTCCCGCTTCTACCGGGTTCTGAAGAACGCCCAGGCCCTCCTGGCCCGTCTCTCGCCCAAGGCCCAGGCCTTCTCCAGATCGTAGACCTGAAGCCCATTCCCCTGGCCTACGGCCATCGGATTCACCACCTGAGCCTCCCCCACAGCGCCGTGGGGGTTGGTCCCTTGGGGGCCTTCGCCGGCTACGTGCTGCTGGGGGTCATGAACGAGCGGGGGGTGTTTTTCCACTTGGGCATCCTTCCCGGCAACGCCCGGGAGACCTGGGGGATTGAGCTTTTTGAGGGGCTTCCTGCCCTTTTGGGGGACCGGGGAGCCAAGATAGCCCCTTCGGGGCTGACCCGCTGGGTACCTGGAGCGAAGACCCCTCCCTATCGTTTGCGAGGGGGGAAGAGGGTGGAGACAGGGTGGAGGGGGTGGGTCACGCCCGTAGGGCGTATCTTGCTGGGAAAGGTACGGAACTGGATAGAGACGCGGTTCAGCGTGATGGTGCGTTCCTTGGGTCTGCACCGTATTGCCAGCCGGTCCTTTGAGGGGTTCTTGGGCCGGGTGAACCTCATCCTGCTGGTGCACAACCTCATCCGGAGCCGTCTCCTCCTCCGGATGGCGGGGGTGGAAGGGTAGAGTTCAGGTAGCACACGAAGGAATTAGTAAAAGCCTAAGCAATTAGCCCCTTTTCTGGCGGGGTTCCCCGGGGTGGTACCTGGGGAACCTCACTTTCAGGATTCGCTGAGTCGGGAGAAAAGAAGGGTTGAACAGAAATTGACAAGATTGACAAGAAAGAACCCGAAAGCTAAGCTGTTCTCCGAACCATGAAGCGGTGGTCCTTCATCCCCCTGCTGGCCTTGGTCCTTACCGCGTGTCCAGGCGGTTTCTCGCCCACCCCACCCACCTTCACCCTCCGCCTGGTCCCCTCTCCCGAGACGGGGGGCACCCTCGTTTCCCGGGACGGGCGGCTCCGCTGCGGGGCCCAAGGCGATTCCTGTGAGGTCCAGTACCCCAAGGGGCAGGAGGTGGTCCTCCAAGCCCAGGCCGAGCCCTTCCACTACTTCTCCGGGTGGGAAGGAGGCTGTTCCGGCCTAGGAGACTGTGCCTTCACCGTCCAGGAGGATACCGAGGTGGTGGGACGGTTTTCCCCCTTCCAAGGAAACTTTGCCCTGGAGGTTCCCCCCCTGGTGGTGGTGCCCCTTGGGGGAAAGGTGGAGATGGAGGTGGCCCTCCTTCGGGAAGGGGGGTTGGACGTACCCCCTTGGGCCTACCGGGTGGAGCTGGAAAGCCCCCTGGTAGGGGAGGCCCCCGACCAGGTGCGGGTGCGGTACCTCCCGGAGCGTTCGGGCCCCGACCGGCTGGTGCTCGCTTTGGAAGGCCCTGATCCGGCCTACCTGGGGCGGTCCTACGTCCAGGAGACCGCGGCCTTGCGGGTGATCCTGCCCGGCCTGGAGAGGGAAGGGGAGTTCACCCTGGCGGTGGCCCGGTGTGGTGGAGGGTGCCCATGAGGTGGACCAAGGTAAGCTTGGCGCTCGGTTTCCTTTTGGCGGCCTGCTCCCTCCAGGGGATCAAGGCACCCCCCTCCGTGGCCTGGGAGCGGGTCCAGGTGGAGTTTCCAGATGGAACCCTGGGGGAGGTGTGGGGGCAGGTGCTGCCCCATGACCCGGAGCACCTCCTGGTGGAGGGGGACATCCTGGTGCCCAGGCTGTCCTCAGGGCTCCGCCCCCAAGGGGTGAGCCTGGAGCCCCAGGTCCTGTGGGGGCGGCTATGGCCCAACGGGGTGGTGCCCTATGTGCTGGACGAATCCCTAACCGAGGCCCACCGGCAGGTCTTCCAGCAAGCGGTGGCCCACATCGAGGACCAGACCCCCGTCCGCTTCAAGCCCCGGGAGGGGGAGGTGGACTACGTGCGGGTCTTGGCCGACAGGGAGCCTGGCACCTGCTACTCCTACGGGGGCCGGAAGGGCGGGGAGCAGCGTCTGGGCGTCTACTGCGGCTGGGAGGGGATACCTTCCATGAGCACGGTGGTCCACGAGCTCCTCCACGCTCTGGGCTTTTGGCACGAGCAGAACCGCCCCGACCGGGACGAGTGGGTGGAGGTGAGGTGGGAGAACATCGTTGAGCAATACGCCTACAATTTCTACAAATACGGCTACAACGCCCGTTCCCACACCCCCTACGACTACGCCTCCGTGATGCACTACTCCGCCTACGCCTTCTCCAAAAACGGCCAGCCCACCCTAGTCCCCAAGAAGGCCGACCTCTCCGCCATCGGCCAGCGGAACGGTCTCTCCCCGGGGGATGTGGAGGCCATCCGGGCCCTCTACGCCACCCCCTTCCTCCGCCTGCAGAGCTTTGTGAGCTACTACGCTTCCTCTCGGCCCCGCGCCTACTCCTTCTCCCGAAAGCTGGCCAACACCGGAGCAGTGGCCCTGAAGGTCACCCAAGTAGAAGCGGAGGGGTTTGTGGAGGGGGTGGAGGGTCTCGCCCTGCCCCTCACCCTGGCCCCGGGGGAGGAGGTGGACCTTTCCTTTAGGGCCGCCCCCTGCAGCACCCTTGGCTTTGAGGAGGCCAGGGTGCGGCTCTGGGTGGAGGGCCGGCCGGAACCTTACCGGGCAAGCCTGATCCGGGCCTGTTTCACCCGCTGGCCGGAGGAAAAGGTGGTGGTGCAGGCCACCTCCCTTGGGGACGGCCGGGTCCAGCTCACCTACGCGGAGTGGGGGTTTGCGACCCGATATGCCCTAGAGGCCAGGGTGGAGGGGAACCCCGTGGAGGTCAGCCCATCGCTCCTGGAGGCGGAACGCCAGTCCGCCCTCTACACCGCCCTGGTCCAGGTGGCTCCGGAGGGGAGGGGAAAGGAGGTCTGCTTCACCCTAACCCCCCTGAACTCCTCCCTGAGCGAGCCCGCACCGGGCACGGCCTGCACCCCCGTGCCCTGACCCCCATCCCTCCCCAGGCGGTTTAAGGGGTTGGTAAGCCCCTCTAGCTAGGGTGGGGGGTAGAAGGACCTCGTGCTACGTAGGACTTCAAAGCCTCGGCGTCGGCGTTCCGGCCCTAGACCTGGCCCTCCTCCTGGCCGCCTGCAACGGGGGTACCTCGCCCCCCGACCTCCTGAGCTCCCAAAGCTCCACGGTGACCCAGGAGGGGCCAGATCACCCTCGCCCTTTTGTCCCAGAAGGGCTTCAGCGGACAGGCGAGCCTCTCATAAGAAGTCCCTTCCATATCTTTCCCTTAGCATCCCCCAGGCCACCAGTGGAACAGGGTGTGGTTCCGAATCAACTCCCTTTGGGTCTGTAGATACGCACACCTGGACTCCACCCTCTCCCAAAGCTCCTCCTCCGTCCCCACCTGCCCATTGGCCACCACCGCATCCACCAACGGCCACACCCGCTC
>NZ_KB890610.1 GCF_000373145.1 Thermus oshimai DSM 12092 | reverse complement strand
CCCAAGGTGCTTTGGCCGTACCTGCGGAGCACCAACCTGATGGAGCGGTTTATCCGGGAGCTACGGCGGGGGACGAAGGTGCGGGACCACAAGTTTCCTAAGGAAGAGGCGGTGTACAAGCTTCTTTACCTGGAGTCGGAGAGGCAGGAAGGGAGGTGGGCAGAACGGAAACTAAAGGGGTTCTCGGAGGTGAAGGAGGTGCTGGAGAAGATGCTTCAGGAGCGGTATGCCCCCCGTACACAGACTCTTACACATAACTCTTGACACGACCCGGAACGCCGAGGCAATGCGAAAAGCAGAGAAGTTGTCCAAGTTATTTGCGAGGTACGAGAAACGCCGTGCCAAAGCTTCCGAGGGGGATCTTGAAAAGGAAAATCCGTAGCCACTCCCAACTAGACACATAACGGGGGGTGAGCGGGCGTTTTTGCTGTCCTGGTCAAGTGTAGTCCCCACGCCCGTGGGGATGGACCGCTTGGGCCGGTTCAGCACGAGCACCACCCCCAGTAGTCCCCACGCCCGTGGGGATGGACCGGTCGGGGTGTAGCGTCGAGCGGTCCACGGTTAGTAGTCCCCACGCCCGTGGGGATGGACCGGCTGAACGCTCACCCGCTGAGGCCCCACAGCGTAGTCCCCACGCCCGTGGGGATGGACCGACGGCTCGGGTCCAGCTCTCTCTCCAGGCCGTGTAGTCCCCACGCCCGTGGGGATGGACCGGCTGAACGCTCACCCGCTGAGGCCCCACAGCGTAGTCCCCACGCCCGTGGGGATGGACCGACGGCTCGGGTCCAGCTCTCTCTCCAGGCCGTGTAGTCCCCACGCCCGTGGGGATGGACCGGCTTGATCTCTATGCCCTGGCTTCGGCTGGGTGTAGTCCCCACGCCCGTGGGGATGGACCGGAGGCGTGGGCTGCCTTGCGCGCCACGTGGCGTAGTCCCCACGCCCGTGGGGATGGACCGAGGCCACCCCCGAGGGGGTGCGGCGGATTGCGTAGTCCCCACGCCCGTGGGGATGGACCGGTGCCCATCTATGCCCCTCCTTCCGTTCCCCGTAGTCCCCACGCCCGTGGGGATGGACCGGTAGCGGTGATAACCCGCCAGCAGGGTGCCGTCGTAGTCCCCACGCCCGTGGGGATGGACCGATGACGACCCCCCGGAGCGAGGAGAGGCAAAAGTAGTCCCCACGCCCGTGGGGATGGACCGCCCTGGGAACGCAATCCCAGGCGCATCCGCCCGTAGTCCCCACGCCCGTGGGGATGGACCATCGTCGGCCCGGCCCAGGACGCTAAAATAGCGTAGTCCCCACGCCCGTGGGGATGGACCGCCCTGGGAACGCAATCCCAGGCGCATCCGCCCGTAGTCCCCACGCCCGTGGGGATGGACCATCGTCGGCCCGGCCCAGGACGCTAAAATAGCGTAGTCCCCACGCCCGTGGGGATGGACCGAAGGCGACGGATTCCCATGGCCATGGCCTGGCGTAGTCCCCACGCCCGTGGGGATGGACCGTCTTCCCAGACCGGGCGCTTCTTGCTGGGGTCGCGCAACAGCGCGGCCGGGTGGTAGGTCGCCATGATGCGGACGCCCCAGCGCTCGTGCCAGCGACCGCGCGCCTGGCTGATGCGCAGCGACGGCGACACGACGGCCCGCACCGCCGTCGAGCCCAGGCAGACCAGGATGGCCGGCCGGATGATCCTTATCTGCGCGTGCAGGTAGGGCAGGCAGGTCATCATCTCGGCGTCGGTGGGCACCCGGTTGCCGGGCGGCCGGCACTTGACGACGTTCGTGATGTAGACTTCCTCCCGCCGGAATCCGGCCGCGGCCAGGATGCGGTCGAGCAGCTGGCCGGCCTTGCCCACGAACGGCCGCCCCAGCTCGTCCTCGGTCTGGCCCGGCCCCTCACCCACCAGCATCAGGGCCGCCTGCGGGTCCCCCTCGCCGAACACGACCTGCGTACACCCGTCGCGCAGGCCGCAGCGGCGGCACCCCGCGGCGATGCGGGCCAGCTCGTCCAGGTCTTCGATGGCGCCGAAGAGGCCGGACCGCACGGGGTCGCCGTCCGCGACCGCGGGAGGCGCAACCGCGGACGGCGTGCCGCTGATCGGCGCCGCGGGCAGCGGCTCGGCCGCGGCGGCCGCCTCGTCCCGGGCGCCGCGCTGCGCGGGGGCCGGCTCGCCGAACAGGGAGAGCTGCTCTCCTTCCACCCGCCGCCCTCCTCGTCCAGGATTCGTCAAGGATCAGGATCCCGTCGCGGGGCTCGACGCCGCGCAGCGCCGGCCCCCGCCATGCAGCGCACCCCCGGGCGCCACTGCCCATCGATGGCTCCGGTCCACGTCGCCTCCTCCCGGACGGTCGCTGCGCACCACGGAACTGGCCGCACCATGGGTTCGCCACCGGGCGCCGCTTGCCTTCCCGGGTCGCGGCGCGCGCCAGCGGTTCGGCGCCCTCGCTCACGCCTGCGCGACGGCGAGCAGCCGCCGGCTGTCGAGCGTGAGCGGTCCGCCCTCGTCGCCCAGCAGCTCGACGCGGGCGAACCCGGCCCGCAGCAGCTCGTCCCGCAGCTCCACCGGCGTATACAGCCGCAGCCCGTACGCGAACCGGCGCACACGCCCGTCCCGGACGATGGTGCGGTCGGTCTGCACGCGCCCGGTGAGCGGTTCGTACCCGGTGCGGTCGATCATCAGGTCGTCGCCCCGGCGGACCACGTCGAAGCGCACCGGCTCGCCGGGCGGCAGGCTGCGCAGGATCCGGTCGCGGTGGACCGTCTCGATCAGCAGCCGGCCGCCGGGCCGCAGCACGCGCCGGAACTCCGCCAGCACGCGGCGGTTCTCCTCGTCGTCGAAGTAGCCGAAGGAGGTGAACCAGTTGACCACGGCGTCGAAGTCTCGCCCGAACGGCAGGGCCCGCATGTCGCCGTGGACCCACTCGACGCCGACGCCCGCGGCCGCCGCGGCCTGGCGGGCCCGCTCCAGGAACAGCGGGCTGGCGTCGAGGCCGGTCACGCGGCAGCCTCGGCGCGCCAGGCGCACGGCGATGCGGCCGTGCCCGCAAGGCACATCCAGCACATCCGCCCCCGGACCGAGGTCGAGGAGCCGGGCGATGAGCTCGGCCTCCTTCTCGTTGCGCTCGTCGTGCAAGAAGGTCTCGTAGAAGTACAGGTAATCCTCGTCGAACACGGCGTCCCAGTGTGCACCCGTCATCGGCCATCCCCCCGCGGCGCGGCACCGGCCCCGGTGCCGGAGCTTTGGCCAAACTATAGTGCACCGCCCGCCGTCCGGGAAGGACCGCCAGATGGATCGCTGGACAGGTAGTCCCCACGCCCGTGGGGATGGACCTGCGTCCAGTGCATCGTAGTAGGCATTGAGCCGGTAGTCCCCACGCCCGTGGGGATGGACCGCGGCCGGGGGAGCGGCCGACACCGGAACAGCGGTAGTCCCCACGCCCGTGGGGATGGACCGGTGGGAGAAATTCAATGGCAGGGAAGGACGCTGTAGTCCCCACGCCCGTGGGGATGGACCGTCCGGGAGGCGGCGGAGGCCTCCTCAAGGGACGTAGTCCCCACGCCCGTGGGGATGGACCGCTGTAGCGGGTTTTAATCCACACTGCCGCACCGTAGTCCCCACGCCCGTGGGGATGGACCGGAAGTGAGCCCGGAAAGGGCAACTGGGGACGGGGTCAGGGAGCCTTTTAGAGCGGGATATGGCCCATGGGTCAGGGGTCACGGGGAAGCATACCTTGCAGCCCCCGTTCTTCAGAACGGGGAGTTGTCACGGCTAAAGCGGGAAAGGGGGTCCGGTTCCCCCACGAAGGCGTGGGCGGTCATGGGGGAATGAGGACGGCTTGTTTGGGAGCCAGGTGGGTTTCGCCAGCAAAACCCCCTTGCCCTTGAGGACCAAGGCCACCTCCAGCCTTTCCCGGTGGTAGGGCAGGGACTGCTCCTTAACGGTACAGATGAGGACCGAGGTGCCCAAAGGGGTCTCCCCCACCCCCTGGGCGGCGAAGGGCCGGCCCGGGGGCACGGAGAAGTTGGCGAACTCCCCGGGGTAGCGGCGGAAGATCCCCTCCCCCGTGGCCGGAACCAGGGCCCAGGCCCGGCCGGCCAAGGCGGAAACCAGAACCCCACCTGCAACCTGCAAGAACCTCCTGCGCTCCATACCTTCACCTCCACCCGGTAATACCCCGAAAAGGGATGGGGCGGATCCCGGCCCCAGGGCGGCCTCAGCGCACCACGACCTCCACCCGGTGGAGCCCCGTGGCCCCATCCGGGAGGGGGTCCCTTGGGGTGGGGTCCTGGGGGCCCTCCCGGGTCCAGGCCCGCACCAAAAGGGCCTGGCGCCCCGGGGCCTCCGGGCGCCAGAGGTAGCGCCAAAGCCGCCAGGCGTAGGGTCCCGGGGCGGGGAGGAGCTCAGCCCTTTCCCAGCCCTTCCCCCCGTCCACCGAGACCTCCACCGCCAGCACCGGCTTTTCCCCGGCAAAGGCGATGCCCCGCACCTCGAGGGCCTCCCCTACCCTTAGGGAGGCCCCGGGAGGGGGCCAGTCGATCCGGCTCATGGGCCGCACCCGGGCCTCCTCGCTCCAACCCCGTTCGGCCCAGTACCCCAGGGTCTTTTCCGCCTCCAGGCGGATCCTCGTAAGCCACTTGGGCTGCTTCATCCCGTACCGGCCCGGGAGCAGGAGGCGGACAGGGTAGCCGTGGCTGGGCCACAAGGGCTCGTACCCTCCCCTTTCCGGGTCAAAGGCGGCGTAGGCCAGGAGGGCGTCCTCGGGGAGCTCGGCCAGGGGCAAGGACTCCACGTACCCGTCCGCGGCCTCAAAGCGGAGGTAGCGGGCCTCCCGCTTAGGCCCGGCCCGCTCCAAGAGGGCGGGGAGGGAAACCCCCTTCCAGCGCAGGCACCCCACCAGATCCCCGCCCACGGGGTTGGAGATGCAGATGAGGGTGTGGACGAGCTCCCGGGCGGGCAGGGCCATGAGGTCCTGAAGGGAGAGGACCAAGGGGCGGTCCACGAGCCCCGCCACCTCCAAGCGGTAGGGGCGGCCCCGGAGGTCGGGGTCCAGGAAGGGAGGGTTCTTGGAAACCTGGTAGAGGCTCCCTTGGCCCAGGAGGAGGGAAGCGCTGGCCTTACGGGCGCCCTCCCGCCTCCGCCCCAAAAGCAGGGCGGCCAGGGCCAGAAGCCCGAGCCCTAGGACTTGCCGCCTTTCCCCGGACCAGCCCCGGGGGAGGAAAAGCCAAAGCCCCGCAAGGAGGCCCCAAGGCCCCGCCAGGGCCAGGTAGAGGGCTAAAAGCAGGTAGGGCCAGCCCCAAAGGAGGCGGTGCAGGAGGAGGAAGAGGCCTAAGGCGGCCAAGAAGGCCAAGGCCTTGGCCGCCTCCCCGTAGCCCAAGAGGCGGTGGAGGAGGTTGAAGGCCCCCGGGGTGCCGAGGAGGTGGGTCAGGGCCCCGTAGAGGCCGAGGAGGGGGTTATTCCGTCCCAGGGCTTCCAGGATCAGGCTTAGGCCGGAGGCGATCAGTCCCGCTTCCCATCCCTTCATGGCCACTCCTTCTAGATCCGCGCCCGGCCCACCGAGGGAGTGGTGGGGGCGGGGCTACCCCCCGGGGGCTCCACCGAGACCCCCACCAGGCTTCCCTCGGGCAGGGGACCCAGCTCCAGGAGGGGGGTGGGGGAAAGGCCGAGGCTCTTCCGGTGGCCCTCCTGGAGGAGCCAGGCCTGGTAGACCCGGCCCGGGGGCAGGGGGGACTTGAGGAGGAGAAGCACCTCACCCCCCGAGGTGCGCAGGGCCCAGCCCGTCTGCTGCCCCGAGGGGGCGAGGAGGGGCATGAGCCGGGCCCCAGGCTCGGCCGCCAGGGCGAAAAAGCGCCTCTCGGCAAGCGCCTTCTGCCAGGTCCGGAGCCCAAAGGCTCCTAGGAGGGTGAGGAGGAGGGCGGTAAGCCAGAGGGCCAGAACCCGCCGGCGCGACGGGAGGGGCCTTGGGCGGAGGCGCTCCCTTAGCTCCTCCTCCCAGGAAGGGGGCACGGGCTCCTCAGGGGCTAAGGCGGTCAAGGCCTCGAGGTAGGCGCGGTAGGCGGCGCGGCAGGAGGGGCAGCGGCGCAGATGGGCCCTAAGGCCCGCCCCTTGCCCCTCGGGGAGGAGGTCTAAAGCCAGGCGAAGGAGGTCGTCGGGGTCCGGGTGGGTCATCGGAGCTTCCCCTCCAGCTTGGCCAAGGCGCGGCGGATCCGGCTCTTCACCGTACCAAGCGGCCAGCCCAAAAGCAGGGCGAGCTCGCTGTGGGAGTAGCCCTGGAAGTAGGCGAGCTCCAGAAGCTTCCTTTCCTCAGGGGATAGGGCCTTCAGGGCCTGGGCCACCCGGATGCGGTCCAGGTGGTCGTCCCCGCCCACGCGCTCCTCCGCCCCCTCCTCCTCGAAGAAGAGGGGCTTATGGGCGATGGCGAGGATCCAGGTGGCGGGCCGGCCCAGGGCGGGATCAAAGCGCTCCGCCTGGTTCCAGATGCGCAAGAAGGTCTCCTGCACCACGTCCTTGGCCTCGTGCCCGTCCCGGAGGATGCGCCGGGCGAGCCCGTGGACCCTCGGGGCGTAGCGGCGGTAGAGGGCAAGGAGGGCCTCCTCGTCCCCCAGGGCCACCCGGCGCAGCAGGCGGATCTCCTCCGCTTCCTCGCCCATCCCACCCGGTTATACCTCCGGGCAGGGCCTTGCGGATCCCGCCACCCCCTTAGCGCCCGGACTCCGGCAGGGGGTGGCGGGGGAGGGGGCTATAAAGCTCGTTGCGGCGTACGAAGGCCATGAGGAAACGGGAGAGGAGGTGCTGCTGGCTTTGGTGGGCCAGGAGGGCCTGGCGCTTGGCCTCCTCGGCGGAGGGCGGCAGGTCCAGCCGCCGCCAGCTTAGGCCGCGCCCTCGAGGCGGGGGCTCCAGGGGAAGGCCTGGGTGGTACCCCTTGGGCAGGGGCCACTCCCACCCCCCGTGGACGATCCAGAAGAGGGCCCGCACCCCGGGTCTCAGGGCCCGTAGGGCCAGGTAGGCGGTCGCTCGGTGGTCAGGGTGGGCGTCCAGGGGCGAGGGGGCGAGGAGGAGGGCGACCCGCCACCGGCCCACACCCTCATCCTAAGCGAGCCTCCCTAAGAGGTCCTATCCAAAGCCAAGGACTCGGAGAAAGTTGCTAGCGCTGCCTGGCCTAGGCTAATACCCCCATCATTTGGGGGCACTTCGCGAGGTAGCCAAACAGGCAGTACTTCTCTGAGAAAAGCCCTGATTTCCTCTAGTAAAAGAGCGTTCTGAAAAACTCCGCCAGAGAGGACCAAGGCTATAGCCCCATGGGCTTCGGCCAAGGTCACAGCTGCCGAGACCAAACCTTGGGCTAGCCCCCTGTGGAAGGCGCGAGCGATCTCCGAAGGGTCCCGTCCTCGCGCTCGGTCCCAGAGAACCGCTTCCAAAAGTGGCCTAAAATCCAACTCCTTACCATTCCAGGGGAACGGATAGGGCTTTACGGGCAGGGCCTTACGTGCCAGGTGTTCTAGCCAGATGGCTGCCTGACCCTCGAAAGTAATCTCCCGCGCAAATCCCAAAAGAGCGGCCACCGTGTCAAAAAGACGTCCCACCGAGGTTGTGGGAAAGACCCGTAGTCCACTCCGCAAAAGCTCTCGGGCTTTTAAGTAGCGCTCTGAAAAGGAGAAAGGAGGCTGGGTTAGATCGGGTATCTCTTCGATTTGGTCTAGAAACCCCACCGCTGCCTGGATAGGGAAGCGAGCAGCGGCATCACCCCCAGGAAGAGCCGCATAGCGCAGATGGCCCACGCGCGTCAGTCCTTCTGCCAGACTCCCTAGGAAGAACTCCCCGCCCCAGATGGCGCCGTCTTCCCCGTACCCTGTGCCGTCAAAGGCCACACCCACCACTCGCTCCTCAAAAGCCCCTCGCTCTGCGAGCACGGCGGCCACATGAGCCTGGTGATGCTGGACGGCATAATGGCTGCGGGCCGAAAGGCTTAGGGCATAAGCTGTTGAACGATACTGCGGGTGGAGGTCATGAACTACCCAGATCTCCTCTGCTTCCAACTCGTATACGGAAAGAAGGCTTTGTACGGCTTCCTGGAACGCTATGAAGGCTTCATAATGCTCTAGGTCTCCCAGATGCTGGCTCATCAGGGCCTGGCCTTCTACCACTAAGGTCACCGCATTTTTTAAGTCCGCCCCCACTGCAAGTAGGGGTGGGGAAAGGGGAAGCCGAGCCACCATGGCTGGGGCATACCCTCGGGCCCGCCGAAGGATCAAGGGGCCAAACGTCCCCACCCGGACCACCGAGTCGTCCACCCGCCGGGCAATGGGGCGTTCTCCTATCAAAAAAGCATCGGCAATCCCGGAAAGCTTCTCCAGAGCCTCCTCATCCCTATAGGCCATGGGTTCGGACGATCGGTTGGCGCTGGTCATGACCAAAACCGGTGGGGCTCCGTAGTGAAAGAGGAGGTAGTGAAGGGGAGTATAGGGAAGCATCACACCCAGATCCCGGTTCTCCGGGGCTACCCCAGGGAGCTCCCGCCGGGCTGGAGCCAGGAGGATGGGCCTGGCCGAAGAAGTAAGAAGGGCCTCAGCCTCTGGCGTAAGCTCGATCAGAGCCCGGGCTATCTCGAGGTCCCGGACCATAAGGGCGAAGGGTTTTTCCTTGCGGTACTTTCTTTCCCTAAGCGCCTGCACTGCCTGGGCATTCTCGGCATCGCAGGCCAAATGGTATCCTCCCAGACCCTTTACCGCGATAATCCTTCCTTCCCTAAGGAGTTCAACCGCACGCCTTATGGCCGCCTCGTCCCCAGGGGTCAGCCGATCCTCCTCTCGCAGGAAGTAGTGGGGCCCACACGCTGGGCAGGCGATGGGCTGGGCATGGAAGCGGCGATCCAGGGGGTCTTCATACTCCCGGGCACAGACCGGACACAAAGCCCAGGCCTTCATGGTGGTCCGGGAGCGATCGTAGGGCAAAGCGAGAACGATAGAGTATCGTGGGCCGCAGTTTGTGCAATTGATGTAGGGATAAAGGTAACGCCGGTCCTGAGGATCAAAAAGCTCCTTTAGGCAGGCGGGACAGACCGCAAGGTCGGGGGAGATGCGTACCGTTGGACGGTCACGCTTGGCGCTTTCGCGGATTTCAAAGACCACAAGGTCCTCTGGCGCCACTTCCTCTATGACCACCCGGTCGATCCGAGCAGCCGGCGGAGGGTGGTTGCTTAGCTCCTCCAAGAAAGCCTCCAGCGCAGCTGAGGGACCCTCCACATGCATTTCCACCGCCTCCTCGTCATTCCTTACCCAGCCCCCCAGCCCGTACGCTTGTGCCAGTCGGTAGACAAAGGGACGGAAGCCTACCCCCTGCACAACCCCCCAAACGCGTACCCGCCAAGCCTGCTTCATTGCGGTTTGGCTCTTAACTCCTGGCCAATCGCAAGTGGACCTCCGCTAGGCCTCTAAGACCCAATTCCCAGCCCCGCTCCCTTAGGCCTTTCCCTGGTCTTCCCTTCCCGCGGGATTCGCCACCACACACCCGCGGCCCTGCCAACCCACTTGAACCACCCGGCCGTCTTCCACGAGCACGGGCACCATCCAGCCCCCGGTGAGCTTCCTGAGGCGCGTCAAGGCCTCGAGATCTTCCTCTACATCGTACTCGACAAAGGGCATCCCCCGCCAAACAAGCTCCTCCCGCAGCTCGGCGGTATAGGGGCAACCCTTGGTTCCATAGAGTTCAAGCTTAACCAAGGTACACCTCCAAGCCCTCCCGAATCACGTGGTAGACCGAAGCTTGAACCTCTTGGATACGGGGGATGTAATCGGAGCGAACCACAAGGGGGAAATGGGCCAGTCCCTGTCGCACCACCTCCCCCCCATCGTAGCCCAGAAGAGCCACCGTCAGGAGCCCCCGTCGGCGGGCCTCTTCTAGGGCCAAAAGCACGTTTTTTGAACCCCCACTGGTGGAGATGCCGATGGCCACATCTTCAGGGCGGGCCTGGGCGTGGATCTGGCGCAGGAAGATCACCTCCGCCCCTACGTCGTTGGCCAAGGCCGAAAGGACAGCAGGTTCGAGGGCCAAGGAAACCGCGGGGATGGGTCGCCAACCTGGAGGGGGGTTCACGCAGTCGATTGCGAAATCGTTGGCATCGGTAGCCGAGCCGCCGTTGCCGAAAAGGAGGAGCTTGCCTCCTTGGGCAAGCCGCGAGCCTATGGCTTGGATGAGTTCGGCCAGGGTTTCGGCCTCTTCCTGGGCCACTTTCATGCGTAACCTCTCGTCTTCCTCCGCCTTAGCCTGGATGGAAGCTGCCACTTCCCCCACCACTCCTCGGGTGTCCTGCCGCACCTGGCCTAGGCTAGGGTAGAGAAAACCTGCCGGACCCACCTCGTGCCCGAGCTCCCGGTGCTCAAAGAAGACGTGAACGGTTTCCCACAGGGTGTGGTAGAGAATTTCCAGAAGTTCTTGATGGACAAAGGGATCAGCCGCGGGGGCCCTGACCGCGTAGTCGCCTCGGGTGCCTGGTAACGCAAAGGTTTGGGCTCCACGAGCCTGGGCCCAAACCAGGGCTTGGGAAACCTCTTCGTCGCCCTCGGGGGGGCCGAAACCCATGACCATATCCTCGGGCCGAAGCAAGGCCTGAAGCCAGGGCCAGAAATCCAAGGAAAGGTCTAGGGCAGGCAAGGCCCGTTTGCCCACGATTACCGGGTGGACAAACTCCACGGAAACATGCTGGGCATCGGTAGCGTAGGGCCCTTTTCCGAAAGCAAGCAGCCTTCCCCCCCGGAGGAAACGTTCGGCCATCTTCTGACAGGCCTCGGCAAGGGGGACGGCTTCCCCTGGGAAGAAAGCCCTAGAGGCCTCGTTGCGCAAAAGCAGCCGCTCCCGAACCCAAGAAGCTAGTTCTGCCACCTTGACTGCCATGCCTTAATCCTCTTAGCAGATCCGGGGCAGGGGATCTCCCACCAGCATGTCCACCACCCGGCTGCCTCCGTATCTCGAAAGCACCTGCACTGTTCCCACAGGCTCCGCCCGTATCTCGCCCACCAGACACGCTTCCTCCCCACCCGGGGTCCGGCGCAGGGCCTCGAGAGCCGCCTCCCCCTGTTCCTTAGCCACCACGGCCAGGAACTGGCCTTCGCAGGCGATATGTAACGGGTCCAGGCCCAGGATCTCGCAAGCTCCCCGGACTTCCTCCCTCACCGGAAGGGCCTCCTCAAAGAGCACCACTCCCACGCCCGCATCTCGGGCGAGCTCGTTCAAGGCCGTTGCCACCCCACCCCGGGTGGGGTCGCGCATCCAGCGTAAACCGGAGGCGACTTTCTCAATCAAGGCCTCTACCAAGAACCAGACGGGTCGGGTATCGGACCGGAGGCTGGCCTCCAGATCCAGTTCTCCTCGGGCAAGGAGCACGGTAACCCCGTGATCCCCAATGGGTCCTGAAAGGAGAACCTGGTCCCCGGGGCGGACTGCTTTTGGGGAGAGATCTACTCGGGGGTCCACCAATCCCAGACCTGCGGTGGTTACGTAGAGGCTATCAGCCTTACCATGCTCCACCACCTTGGTGTCTCCACCCACCACCGGTACCCCTGCCCTCTCGGCTGCCTGCGCCATGGCTTTTACCTGAGTTTCCAGAACACCCGCATCGAGTCCAGCTTCAAGGATAAAGGTAGCAAGGAGGGCCAGGGGTCTTGCCCCCACCATCGCCAGGTCATTCACCGTGCCGTTTATCGCCAGTTCTCCAAGGGAGCCCCCAGGAAAAACGATGGGCTTGACCACAAAACTATCTGCTGTTAGGGCAAGCCTTAGCCCTTCCAGCTCCAGAACAGCCGCGTCGGCAAGGCCCGCGAGGGTTGGGTTTCGCAGAAGGGGCAAAAAAAGCCCTTCGATGAGACGGCGGCTTGCCTTCCCCCCAGCCCCATGGGCGAGCTCGATGCAGGTATCGCGGAAACGCACGGTCGCCTCAGCCATTCGTTCCCCCCTCCGCGGCCTGGCGCAGGTAGACGTGGTGATAGTAAGCGGCACAAGCCCCTTCCGAGGAAACCATCAGGGCCCCTATGGGGTACTCCGGCGTGCACTCCCTGCCGAAAAGCTTACACTGGGGAGGCTTGAGCACACCCTTAAGAACCTCCCCGCACTGGGCGGCCTTGGGATCGGTCACCCGCACCCCAGGCACGGCAAAGCGAACCTCCGCATCCCAAGGAGCAAATTCCTCCCGAAGCCGAAGCGCAGACTGCGAAATGAAGCCAAGGCCACGCCACTCGAAGTAGGGCCTTAGCTCAAAGACCTCGGCCATTGCCCTAAGCGCGGGCAGATTACCCTCCCAAGGCACGGCTCGCTTGTACTGGTTTTCTACCTCAGCCCTTCCCTCCCGGAGCTGACGTAGGATCATGAGGATGGACTGAAGGAGGTCCAAAGGCTCAAAGCCGGAGATCACTACCGGCTTGCCGTAGTCGCGAGCGATAAACTCATAGGGGCGGCACCCGATTACTGTGGAAACGTGTCCGGGGCCGATAAAAGCATCTAAGCGCATATCCGGCGAGTCTAAGATGGCCCGGATAGCAGGAACAATCAGAACGTGATTGCAGAAGACCGAGAAGTTCTTCACCCCCAGTGCCCGTGCCCGAAGAAGGGTAAGGGCGGTGGAGGGAGCGGTGGTCTCGAAACCTATAGCAAAGAAAACGACTTCCCGATCGGGATTTTCTCTGGCAAGCTTAAGCGCGTCCAAAGGGGAATACACCATGCGGATGTCCGCCCCCCTTGCCTTAAGCTCCAGGGGACTGCCTCGCCTACCCGGGACGCGCATCATGTCCCCGAAGGCCGTAAGGATTACCCTCGGGTTTTCCGAAAGGGAAAGCCCGTCATCTACCCTTCCCATGGGCAGGACGCAAACCGGACATCCCGGCCCGTGGACCAGCTCGACGTTGGAAGGTAGGAGGTCCTGGAGGCCAAAGCGATAGATGGAAAAGGTATGTCCTCCGCAAACCTCCATGATACGATAGTGCCGATTTGGATCTATCAAGCGGCGGATTTCTTCAGCAGTTTTTTGAATTAACACCGGGTCCCGGAACTCATCGACGTATCTCATCCCTTACTCCTGAGCCCGACCGATGGCTACCCCAGCGTGTACGAGGATCACCTCTCCGGGACGGGCATCGGGAACGAAGTCCACGGCCACATGCGTCTGTTGCCCCAGCCGGTCCTCCACAAAGGCAATCCCCTCTTCCACGGCCAGCACCCGCACCGGCACAGCCACATCCCCACAGGTTGCGCAGCCATCTTGGTCTAAGGTGCAGCTTCCGTAAAGCTCCAACTCCATTTTGCCCCCTAGTCGAAGCGGTACCCCTGGACCTCCTCCACCGCCTGCGCCTCTTCGTCTAGCATGGCCAAGAGCCTCAGCTGCGCTTGGGCCTGCTCTTCGCTTACCTTACTCATGGCGAAGCCCACATGGATAAGCACCCAGTCCCCTGGGCGCACGCCCTCCTGTTTCAGGAGATCCACATTCCTTCGTGTGCTACTTGACCCCAACCCCTGGGGTGTGAAAAAAGAGGGGGTGCCATGCAGCAAGATCGTGAGCACCCCCTTTACTATCTTGACGCGGAAACCCTTCTGGTGGCTACCTACATTTGGGTGGATGACGAACTCAAGGCCTTGCAAGCTCAGGACTTCAAGCTCCCCCCAAAGCAAAAGCACCAGAAGGCTACCCTGGCCGAGCTCCTAACCCTCGCCATCTTTCTCCTTTTGCAAGGCCAAGACCTCGCCAAAGG
>NZ_KB890609.1 GCF_000373145.1 Thermus oshimai DSM 12092 | reverse complement strand
CACAATCTCCACCTCGTCCCCAACCTTCACCTTCCCCCGCTCAATCCGGCCCGTGGCCACCGTCCCACGACCCGTGATCGTAAATACGTCCTCCACCGGCATCAAGAACGGCTTGTCCACGTCCCGCACCGGCGTGGGAATGTACTCGTCAATCGCGTCCAACANCTCCCAAATCCGNTCCACCCACTCGTTCTCCCCACGCTTCGTCTGGGGGTTCTTGTGCATCTGCTCCAGCGCTAAAAGCGCACTCCCACGGATCACCGGAACCTCGTCCCCAGGAAACTCGTACTGGTTCAGAAGGTCCCGCACCTCCATCTCCACCAGGTCCAAAAGCTCCGGGTCGTCCACCATGTCCACCTTGTTCATGAACACCACGATGTACGGCACCCCCACCTGGCGGGCCAACAGAATGTGCTCCCGCGTCTGCGGCATCGGACCGTCCGCCGCCGACACCACCAAAATCGCCCCGTCCATCTGCGCCGCACCCGTGATCATGTTCTTGATGTAGTCCGCGTGACCCGGGCAGTCCACGTGCGAATAGTGCCGCTTCGCCGTCTCGTACTCCACGTGCGCCGTGTTGATCGTAATCCCCCGCGCACGCTCCTCCGGGGCCTTGTCAATCTCCCCGTAGTCCTTCACCTCCACGTTCGGGTTCTCCGCCGCCGCCACAAACGTCAGCGCCGCCGTCAACGTCGTCTTCCCGTGGTCCACGTGCCCAATCGTCCCCACGTTCACGTGAGGCTTCGTGCGGATAAACTCGCCCTTGGCCATCGCTGTCCTCCTTCTTTCTTGCACGCCAAAGCTGCCCTGGGGGCACCAGGGCAGTCAAAAAAATGGAGCTCGCGGCCGGGCTCGAACCGGCGACCTCACCCTTACCAAGGGTGTGCTCTACCTGCTGAGCTACGCGAGCTCGTGGAGCGGGAGACGGGACTCGAACCCGCGACCCTCGGCTTGGGAAGCCGATGCTCTACCAACTGAGCTACTCCCGCATGGCGGTGTGCCGGGCACACCTTTTGGTGGGCAGGGCTGGATTCGAACCAGCGTAGGCTTGCGCCAACGGTTTTACAGACCGTCCCCTTTGGCCGCTCGGGCACCTGCCCACGCGCCCTTTTGGAGCCACCCAGGGGAGTTGAACCCCCAACCCCCCGATTACAAGTCGGGTGCTCTGCCGATTGAGCTAGGGTGGCGGGACCGGGGATGGGACCCTGTCCGAGGGTATAGGCTAACACACTGGCCCCTTAGTGTCAAGATAAGGGCGTGCGCATCGTACCTTTTGGAGCCGCCCGGGAGGTCACGGGAAGCTGCCACCTCCTCCTTGCGGAAGGGAGGCGGGTCCTCCTGGACTGCGGGATGTTCCAGCAGAAGGAGGAGCGGAACCGGGGGCCCCTGGGCTTTGACCCGAGGAGCCTGGACGCGGTGCTCCTCACCCACGCCCACCTGGACCACGTGGGCCGGCTCCCCCGCCTCTTTCGGGAGGGCTACCGGGGGCCGGTCTACGCCACCCGGGGCACCCTCCTCCTCATGCGCATCGTCCTGGAGGACGCCTTAAGGGTGATGGAGGAGCCTTTCTTTGAGGAGAAGGACCTCGAGGCCCTCTACGCCCACCTAAGGCCCCTGGAGTACGGGGAGTGGCTCCGGATGGGGGACCTCAGCCTCTCCTTCGGCCAGGCGGGGCACCTTCCGGGAAGCGCCTTCGTGGTGGCCGAAGGGGAGGGGCGGACCCTGGTCTACAGCGGGGACCTGGGCAACCGGGAAAAGACCGTCCTCCCCGACCCCTCCTTCCCCCCCAAAGCCGATCTGGTGGTCTCGGAGGGCACCTACGGCGACCGGCCCCACCGCCCCTTCGCCGCCACGGTGGCGGAGTTTCTGGAGATCCTGGGGCGGGTCCTGGGCCGGGGGGGAAAGGTCTTCATCCCCACCTTCGCCGTGGAAAGGGCCCAGGAGATCCTCTACCTCCTTTACCAAAACGGCCACCTCCTGCCCAAGGCCCCCATCTACCTGGACTCCCCCATGGCGGGCCGGGTGCTGGAGCTCTACCCCCGGCTGGTCCCCTACTTCAGCGAGGAGGTCCAGGCCCACTTCCTCAAGGGGAAGAACCCCTTTCGGCCCCGGGGCCTGGAGGTGGTGGAGGGCGTGGAGGCCTCCAAGGCCCTGACCCGAAGCCCCGGGCCCATGGTGGTCCTGGCGGGAAGCGGCATGCTCCACGGGGGGCGGATCCTCCACCACCTGAAGCAGGGCCTCAGGGACCCCAAAAACGCCCTGGTCTTCGTGGGCTACCAGCCCCGGGGGGGCCTGGGGGCGGAGATCATCGCCCGCCCAGAGCGGGTCACCCTCCTGGGGGAGTCCGTGCCCTTAAGGGCGGAGGTCCACACCCTGGGCGGCTTCTCGGGGCACGCGGGCCAGGACGAACTTTTAGACTGGCTTTCCGGCCAGAAGCGGGTGGTCCTGGTCCACGGGGAAGAGGAAAAGCTTTTGGCCCTGGGGCAGCGCCTCGCCCTTAGGGGGCAGGCGGTGAGCCTGGCGTCCTTTGGGGAGGAGGTTCCGGTCTAAAGCCCAGCCGCTCCAGGACCATGCGGGTGGCGGGGCTCTTGTTCAGGGTATAGAAGTGCACGCCCTCCACCCCCGCCTCCAGGAGCTCGGCCACCTGGCGGGTGGCGTGCTCCACCCCGATCTCCAGGATGGCCTTGGGGTCGTCCTGGTGGCGCTCCAGCTGGGAAAGGAGGGGCCCCGGGATGCTGGCCCCGCAGACCTCGGTGAAGCGGCGGAGCTGCTGGTAGTTGGTGATGGGCATGATCCCGGGCAGGATGGGGATCCCGATGCCCAGGCGCCTGGCCCTTTCCAAAAAGCCAAAGTAGTGGGCGTTGTTGAAGAAGAGCTGGGTGATGGCGAAGTCCAGCCCCGCCTCCACCTTGGCCTTGAAGTGGCGGAGGTCGGCCTCGAGGCTCGGGCTTTCCGGATGGCCCTCGGGGTAGGCCGCCCCCCCCACCGAAAGGGCCTCCCCGTAGCGGGCCCGGAGGAAGGCCACGAGCTCCGAGGCGTAGCGGAAGCCCTCGGGGTGGGGGACGAAGACCCTTTGCCCCTGGGGCGGGTCCCCCCGGAGGGCCAGGACGTTCTCCACCCCCGCCCCCACCAAGCCTTCCAGCACCTCCCCCACCTCTTTCCGGCTCTGCCCGGCCACGGTGAGGTGGGCTAAGGCGTTGAGGCCCATCTCCAGAAGGCGCCGGGCCCAGGCCACGCTTAGGGCGCGGGTGCTCCCCATGGCCCCGTAGGTGATGGAGACGAAGGCCGGGCGGAAGGCCTTGAGCTCGGCGATGGTGCGGAAGAGGGCCTCCTCCCCCGCCTCCGTCTTGGGGGGGAAGAACTCAAAGGAAAAGAGGGGCCTGGGACCCTGGCGGAGAAGGTCCCGTATTTTCATGCGCCAAAGTGTAGCCCCTCCCCCACCCCCGGTCAAGGGTGGCAGAATGAGGGCATGGTGGAAGTGCCGGAAATCCCCAAGGTGGAGGCCCTGGAGCTTCCCGCACAGGAAACCGCCCTCATCGTGGTGGACATGCAAAACGACTTCGCCCACCCTCAAGGGGCCCTCTTCGTGCCCGAGGCCCCGAAAAGCGTCCCCGCCATCCGCCACCTCCTGGAGAAGGCCCGGGCCAAGGGGGTCAGGGTGGTCTACACCCAGGACTGGCACCGGGAGGACGACCCCGAGTTCAGGATCTGGCCCCGGCACGCGGTGGCCGGGACCTGGGGGGCGGAGATCCTGGAGGAGCTCCGCCCGGCGCCGGGGGACCTCATCATCCAAAAGGTGCGCTACGACGCCTTCTACGGCACCCCCCTGGACCACTACCTGCACCTCTGGGGGGTGAAGCGGGTGGTGGTCACGGGGACCGTGGCCAACATCTGCGTCCTGCACACCGCGGGCTCCGCGGCGCTGCGCTGGTACGAGGTGGTCCTCCCCGAGGACGCCACCAGCGCCCTCACCCCCTTTGATCTCCAGGCCGCCCTGCGCCAGGTGGCCTTCCTCTACCAGGGGAAGATCACCCGGGCGGAAGGGGTACGGTTTGTTTGAGCACCCCCTCCTCCGCGCGTTCCACCGGCGCTTCGGCCCGGCGCCCTTCGCCCCCAACCCCGCCCCCCGGGAGGACCCCTTTAGGGTGCTGGTGGAAAGCATCGTGAGCCAGCAGCTTTCCACCAAAGCCGCAAAGACCATCCTGGGACGGCTCTGGGGCCGGGTGGAGCCTAGCCCTGAGGCCCTCCTCGCCCTGCCCCTTCAGGCCCTGCGGGGGGCGGGGCTCTCCCAGGCCAAGGCCCAGGCCCTGCGCCACCTGTCCGAGAAGGCCCTGGAGGGGCTTCTCGTGGGCCTCGAGGCTTTGGACGACGAGGGGGTGAAGGCCCGGCTCCTCCAGGTCCGGGGGGTGGGGCCCTGGACCGCGGAGATGTTCCTCATGTTCGGCCTGAGACGGCCCGACGTCTGGCCCGTGGGCGACCTGGGCCTCTCGCGGGCCGCGCTTCGCCTCTTTGGGGAGCAGGGCCGGGACCTAAGGGCCTTGGGGGAGGCCTTCCGGCCCTACCGCAGCCATCTGGCCTGGTACCTATGGCGGACCCTGGAATAACCCCCCTGGAAAGGGCCCCCAGCCTAGGGGAGCTGGCCCTTCTGCAACGGGCCAAGGCCCTAGGCTTCCCCCTGGCCCCCACCTGGGCGGTGGCCCTGGAGGAGGAGTTCTACCGGCTGAACAACCTTCCCGAGCGGATCGCGCGGCTTTTTTCGGGGGTCTTTGGGGTGCGGGTGGACGAGGAACGGCTCCTCTGGGCGGCGGAGGAGGCCAAGAGGGCCATCCGGGAAAGCTACCTCCTGCCCGAGCGGGCGGAGGCCTTTCTGGAAGCCCTTAAGGGGCGGGGGCCTTTCGTGGTGCGGGCCCTGGGTAGGGAGGGGCTTTTGGCCGCCACCCCTCAGGAGGCCCTCTTCACCCTGAAGCGCCTCTGGGCGGAGGCTTTTCAGGTGGAGGCCGTGTTGGACCGGTACCCTGAGCTCCTTCCCCCCTTTACCCCTTATCTGGTCCAGGAAGCGGGGGAGGTGGAGGAAGACCCCTTCCTTTCCCTGGAGCTCCTCCAGGCCCTGGGGGAAAAGGTGGTGGCCTTCGCCCACCGGGGCCTGCTGGTGCGGGTAGAGTGGGAGCATGGTGGATAGCCACGTCCACACCCCCCTCTGCGGCCACGCGGAGGGTGCGCCGGAGGAGTACCTCTTCCAGGCCCGGAAAAAGGGGCTAGAAGGGCTGGTCTTTACCGACCACAGCCCCATGCCCTCCTGGTACGACCCGGGAAGCCGCATGGGCCTTGCGGAGCTTCCCTTCTACCTCCTGGCCCTGGAACGGGTGCGGGAGCGGAACCCGGACCTCTACGTGGGCATCGGCCTCGAGGCGGACTTCCACCCCGGGACAGAGGCCTTCGTGCGCCACGTCCTGGGGAGCTACCCCTTTGACTACGTCATCGGGAGCGTGCACTACCTGGGGGCCTGGCCCCTGGACCACCCCGACCACCAGGAGGAGTACGGCTGGCGGGACCTTAAGGAGATCTACCGGGCCTACTTCCAGGAGGTGGCCCGGGCGGCAAAAAGCGGCCTCTTCCACGCCATCGGCCACCTGGACCTGCCCAAGAAGTTCGGCCACCGCCTACCCGAGGAGGCCCTTTTGGAGCTGGCGGAACCCGCCCTCAAGGCCATGGCCGAGGCCGGGCTTTTCCTGGACGTGAACACCGCGGGCCTGAGGAAGCCCGTGGGGGAGGTCTACCCCGCCCCGGCCCTCCTCGGGAGGGCCCGGGAGCTGGGCATCGGGGTGGTCCTGGGCTCGGACGCCCACGACCCCCTGGAGGTGGGCCACGCCTTCCTCGAGGCCCAGCGCCTCCTCCTCCAGGCCGGCTACCGGGAAGCCCACTACTTCCGGGAAGGGAAGCCCGTGGCCTACCCCTTGGAGAGCGCCCGGTAGACCCGCGCCCGGTAGCCCCCCAGGTCCAGGTCTTCCCGGCTACCCCCCTGGGCCTCGTAGGCCCGCACCGCGTCCACAAGGCCCTGGAAGGCCTCCGCGCAGGGGTCTGGGGCCGGGGCCTCCCACTCCATGAAGGTCACCCGCTCGTACTCGGGCCCGTACTCGCTGGCCTCCCGTTCCACGCACTCCCGGTAGGCCTTTAGGGCCTCTTCCACCCGCTTCAAGGCCTCCATAGGCACCTCCTTTATAACATTGTACTAAGGTTTTCTGCTCCTAAACCGCAGGAGATGCCCGGGCACCGGCCCCTCCTGGAAGCGCTCCTCCCGCCAGGGATCCCCCCGCCAGTGGTAGCCGTACCGCTCCCAGAAGCCCAGCTCCAGGTGGTCCAGAAGCTCGATGGCCCGCACCCATTTGGCGCTTTTCCAGGCGTAGAGGTGGGGCACCAGAAGCCGCACCGGCCCCCCCCGCTCCCGGGGCAGGGGCTTGCCGAAGAGGGTGTGGGCCAGGAGGACGTCCTCCCGCAGGAGGTCTTCCAGGAGGAGGTTGGTGGTGTAGCCCCCGTAGGAATGGACTAAGGCGGCCACCGCCTCGGGCCTGGGCCGGGCCCTTTCCAATAGGTCCCTCACCCGCACCCCCCGCCAGGCCACGTCCAGGCGGCTCCAGCGGGTCACGCAGTGGAAGTCCCGGGTGAGGTCCACCTGGGGCTCCTTCAGGAGGTCCTGGTAGGTGAGGCGAAGGGGGTTTTCCACCAGGCCCCGGATCTCAAAGGCCCAGGCCTCCGGGGAAACCTCGGGCTCCTCCCCGTAGGTGAGGATGGGAAAGCGCTCCGTGAGGATCTGGCCAGGGGGGACCCGCTTCTCCATACCCCAAGCCTAGCGGGAGGCCTCCCGGGAAAGTGGGGCCCAGCTCACCCCTGGTAGCGGATGACCTCCACCTTCTCCAAGGTGACCAGGCCCTCCTTCATCATCCCCTCCAGCACGGGCAAAAAGGCCTGGATCTTGGCCTCCTCGTCCACGATCTCGATCATCACCGGCAGGTCCTCGGAGAGCTGAAGGATCTTGGCGGTGTGGATCTTGGAGTGGGCCCCGTAGCCCATGAACCCCTTGAAGACCGTGGCCCCGGCGAGGCCCATCCGGCGGGCCTCGAGGACGATGGCCTCGTACAGGGGCCGCCCCCCGTGGCGGTCCGACTCCCCGATGAAGATCCGGAGAAGCTTGGCCTCCCCTTTGAGCCCCATACCCCTAGCCTACCAGCGCCCCGCCCAGCCGGTAGCCCAGGAAGACCAGGAGGAAGCCCAGGAGGAGGCTCAGGCCCGCATAGAGGAAGGCCTTGGCCCACTCCCCCCCCTGGGCCAGGGTCAGGAGCTCGTAGCTGAAGGTGGAGAAGGTGGTAAACCCCCCCAAGACCCCCACCGCCAGGAAGAGCCGCCCCTCCCCGGAAAGGACCCCTTCCAGGGAAAGCCGGAGGACCAGGCCGATGAAAAAGCTCCCCAACAGGTTCACGAGGAGGGTGCTGTAGGGGAAGGCGGGCCCCAAAACCCCTTGCACCCAGGCCCCAAGCCCGTAGCGCAGGGCCGAGCCCAAAGCCCCCCCCAGGGCCACCAGGAGGTAGCGCTCCATGGCCGGAGTATAGTGGTCCTTGTGCAGGGCAAGACCCTATCCCCCATCCTCACGGCCCGGGGCGTGCGGCTGGCGGTGGCCGTGGGCCGCTTCAACGAACGGGTGACCAAGCTCCTCCTGGAAGGGGCCCTGGAGGCCTACGCCCGGCTCGGGGGGGACCCCAAGGAGGTCCTGGTGGTCTGGGTGCCGGGCTCCTTTGAGCTTCCCCTGGTGGCCAAGCGCCTGGCCCAGCGCCCCGACGTGGACGCGGTGGTGGCCCTAGGGGCGGTGATCCGGGGGGAAACCCCCCACTTCGAGTACGTGGCCACCCAGGCCGCGGGGGGGCTCATGCAGGCCATGCTCCAGACGGAAAAGCCCATCGTCTTCGGGGTCCTCACCACCAACACCCCGGAGGAAGCCCAGGAGCGCGCCGGGGGCAAGGCGGGGAACAAGGGGGCGGAGGCGGTCTTCACCGCCATCGAGATGGTGAAGCTCCTGGAGGCTATCGCCCGGTTATGAGGGCCCGGGCGTAGCGCAGGTGGAGGTAGAGGAAGCAGCCCAGGCAGAAGCCGAAGGCCAGGTTGACGAAGGCCAGGAGGGCCACGAGAAGGGCCAGGCCGTAGCCGAGCCCCTCAAGGCCCAAGAGGAGGGCCAAGGAGGCCAGGCCCAAAAAGAGCCCCCCCAAGGTACGGGCAAAACGGTGGGGCCTGGGGTCCTCCTCCACGGGGCTTGGGGGAATCCGGAAGAGGCGCTTTAGGGCCACCAGGAGATCCCAAGGGGTATGCTGGCTGGCCATCAGGAGGAAGAGGAGGTAGACGAGCCAAGGCCAGTCCAGAAGGGCCGCCAGGGGCAGGAGGATGACCAAAAGGGCCTGGTTGAAGCGGAGCTGGTTCCGGTCCGTCCGCATGGCCCCAGCATACACCTAAGCCTGTGGAAATAAGGGGTATTTGGGCACACTCCCCTGGCAGAATGGGGGCATGGTCCCCCTCCTCACCACCCCCCTCCCCACCCCCCACGGCTTCACCACCCGGCTCGGGGGGGTTTCGGAAGGCCCCTTCTGGAGTCTCAACCTCTCCCCCGCCACCGGGGACGATCCCCTAAAGGTGGCCGAGAACCAGCGCCGGGTCCTCCAGGCCTTCGGGAACCCCAAGGTGGCGGCCCTCAAGCAGGTGCACGGCACGGCGGTCCACTGGGCGGAAGGCCCCGGGGTGTGGGAGGGGGATGGCCTCCTCACCCGGGAAAGGGGCCTCCTCCTCCGGGTGGGGGTGGCGGACTGCTACCCCGTCCTCCTCTGGCACCCCAAGGGGGCCGTGGGGGCCCTCCACGCGGGCTGGCGGGGGGTGGTGGGGGGGATCCTCCCCAAGGCCCTCGCCCTCCTGGAGGAGGCGGGGCTGGACCCCAAGGAAAGCCACCTCGCCCTCGGCCCCGGCATCGGGGGCGGGTGCTACCAGGTGGGGCCGGAGGTGGCGGAGCGCTTTGAGGGCGCGGGGCTTCCCACCTTCCGCGAGGACCCAAGCGCCCCCGGGAAGTACCTCCTGGACCTCGAGGCCGCCCTCCTCCTCCAGGCCCGGCAAGCGGGCATCCCAAAGGGGCAGGTCTACCGGGTGGGGCTTTGCACCCACTGCGAGCCCACCCTCTTCTCCCACCGCCGGGACCGGGGGAAGACGGGGCGGATGTGGGGGCTGGTCCTTTTAAGCCCCCTTTAAGGGGGCGCGTGGCACAATGGGGGCATGCTCTGGCCCAAGGCCACCCTCCCCTCCCTCCTCCACCTCACCCCGGCGTGGCTTTGGGAGCGGGGGCTTAAGGGGGTCATCCTGGACCTAGACAACACCCTGCTCCCCTACGGGGAGGAGGAGGTGCCCGAGGCCCACCTGGCCTGGCTTAAGGGCTTGAGGGAGGCGGTGCCGGTCTACCTCCTTTCCAACGCCCTGCCCGAGCGCTTCGCCCGCATCCAAGAAAAGCTCGGCCTGCCCGGCCACGCCCCGGCCCTAAAGCCCTGGGCAGGCTTCCGGAAGGCCCTAAAGACCCTGGGGCTCCCCCCACGGGAGGTGGCCGTGGTGGGGGACCAGATCTTCACGGACATCCTGGGGGGGAACCTCCTTGGGGCCTACACGGTCCTGGTCCCCCCCCTGAGGGAACAGGAGTTCTTTTACACGCGTTTCATACGGCTATTGGAAACTCCGTTTAGAAGACCCTGGGAGGGCATGGGATCATGAGCGTCCTGACCATCGGCGACAAGCGGCTTGGGGCCATCCTTTTGGACGCGGGCCTCCTCACGGACGAGGAGCTCCAGATGGCCTTAGAGCGGCACCGGGAGGTGGGGGGGTCCTTGGCCGAGGTCCTGGTGGACATGGGCCTCCTCTCCGAGCGCCGCATCGCCCAGGCCATAGAGGACCACTTCGGCATCCCCCTGGTGGAGCTCCACACCCTGGAGATCCCCCCCAAGGTGCGGGCCCTTCTCCCCGCGGAGAAGGCCAAGGAGCTCCAGGCCATCCCCTTCGCCCTGGACGAGGAGGCGGGGGTGGTGCGGGTGGCCTTCGTGAACCCCCTGGACACCCTCGCCCTGGAAGAGGTGGAGGACCTCACCGGGCTGGTGGTGGAACCCTACCAGACCACCAAGAGCGCCTTCCTCTACACCCTGGCCAAGGCCTACCCCGAGCTGGGCCTCCCCGTGCCCCCACCCCCTTCCGGGCCCAGCGGGGCGGAGATGCGCCTGGGGGAGCTTCTGGTAGAGAAGGGCCTCATAAGCCGGGACACCCTGGAGGAGGCCCTGGTGGAGCAGGAAAAGACGGGGGACCTTTTGGGGCGGATCCTGGTGCGAAAGGGGCTGGACGAGAAGGCCCTTTACCGGGTCCTGGCGGAGCAGAACGGCCTGGAGTTCCTGGAGGACACCGCAGGGCTCACCCCCGCCCTCGAGGCCACCCGCCTCCTCCTCCGCTCGGATGCCCTCCGCTACAGCGCGGTGCCCGTGGGCCTCAAGGACGGGAAGGTGGAGGTGGTCCTCTCCGACCCCCGGCACAAGGCCCAGGTGGAGGAGCTTTTGGGCAAGCCGGCCCATTTCTACCTCACCCTGCCCAGGGCCTGGGAAGAGCTCTTCCACCGGGTCTACCCGGAGAAGGGGCGGCTCGGGGAGGTGTTGGTCCAGGAGGGGAAGCTCTCCCGGGAGGCCCTGAAGGAGGCCCTGGCGGTGCAGGAAACCCTCCCCAAGGCCAAGCCCCTGGGGGAGATCCTGGTGGAGCTGGGCCTCGTCCGCCCCGAGGACGTGGAGGAGGCCCTGAAGAAGCAGCGCCAGGGTGGGGGGCGCCTAGAGGACACCCTGATCCAGTCCGGCAAGCTCAAGCCCGAGGCCCTGGCCCAGGCCATGGCCGCCCAGCTGGGCTACCCCTACATCAACCCCGAGGAAAGCCCCCCCGACCCCGGGGTGGCCCTCCTCCTCCCCGAGGACCTGGCCCGGCGCTACGGGGTCTTCCCCCACCACCTGGAGGGGAACACCCTGGTCCTCCTCATGCGGGAACCCCGGAACATCATCGTTCTGGACGACCTCAAGCAGTACTTCAAGCGCAAGGGGCTGAACTACACCCTGGCCCCCGCGGTGGCCCCGGAGGCGGCCATCACCAAGCTCATCGAGCGCTTCTACGGCAAGGCGGAGCTGGGGGAGATCGCCAAGGAGCTCTCCCGGGGCTTCAAGGAGGAGGAGGCCCCCAGCCTGGACCTGGACGAGAGCGCCGCCCAGCGCTTCGTCAAGCAGGTGATCCGGGAGGCCTACCTCCAAGACGCCTCGGACATCCACATCGAACCCCGCCAGGGCGACGTCCTGGTGCGCCTCCGGGTTGACGGCACCCTGCGCCAGTACACCACCCTGCCCAAAGGGGCCTTGGGGCCGGTAATCAGCGTGATCAAGATCCTGGGGGGTCTGGACATTGCGGAGAGGCGTCTCCCCCAGGACGGCCGCGTGCGCTACCGGGAAGGGGGGGTGGACCTGGACCTCCGCCTCTCCACCCTGCCCACGGTGTACGGGGAGAAGGCCGTCATGCGCCTTTTGAAAAAGGCCTCGGACATCCCCGAGATTGAGGGGCTTGGGTTCGCCCCTGAGGTCTTCCAGCGCTTTAAGGAAGTCATCGAAAAACCCTACGGCATCTTCCTCATCACCGGGCCCACAGGGTCAGGGAAGAGCTTCACCACCTTCTCCATCCTGAAGCGCATCGCCACCCCCGATAAGAACACCCAGACCATCGAGGACCCAGTGGAGTACGAGATCCCGGGCATCAACCAGACCCAGGTGAACCCGCAGGCCGGGCTCACCTTCGCCCGCGCGCTTAGGGCCTTCCTCCGGCAGGACCCGGACATCATCATGGTGGGGGAGATCCGGGACTCGGAAACGGCCAAGATCGCCACCGAGGCCGCCCTCACCGGCCACCTGGTCATCGCCACCCTGCACACCAACGATGCCGCCCAGGCCATCACCCGCCTGGACGAGATGGGGGTGGAGCTCTTCAACATCTCCGCGGCCCTCATCGGGGTGCTCTCCCAGAGGCTGGTGCGGAAGATCTGCGAGGGGTGCAAGCAGGAGGTGAAGCCCGACCCCGAGGTCCTAAGGCGCCTGGGGCTTAGCGAAGAGGAGATCCGGGGGGCCAAGCTCTACAAGGGCCTGGGGTGCGAGCGGTGCGGGGGCACGGGGTACAAGGGCCGCTACGCCATCCACGAGCTTTTGGTGGTGGACGACGAGATCCGCCACGCCATCGTGGCGGGGAAGTCGGCCACGGAGATCAAGGAGATCGCCCGCAGGAAGGGCATGAAGACCCTGCGGGAAGACGGGATCTACAAGGCCCTCCAGGGGATCACCACCCTCGAGGAGGTCCTGGCCCGTACCATTGAGTAAAGGGGTGCGCTATGCCGAAAGCGCCGGACATCGTAGATCTGCTTTCCCTGGCCGTGGAGCGGGGCGCCAGCGACCTGGTCATCACCGTGGGCCTTCCGCCCATGATCAAGGTGGACGGGGAGTTCCACCCCACGGAGTACGAGCCCCTCACCCCCCAGGAGACCCGCCGCCTCATGTACGCCCTCATGGACGAGAAGCAACAGCGGGTCTTTGAGGAGGAAAAGGAGCTGGACTTCTCCTTCAGCCTCCCCGGCAAGGGGCGCTACCGGGTCAACGTCTTCCTCCAGCGGGGGAGCGTGGGCGGGGTCTTGCGGGTGGTGCCCGCCCAGATCAAGAGCTTTGAGGAGCTGGGCCTGCCCAAAAACATCGCCGAGATCGCCCTGAGCCCCCGGGGCCTGGTCCTGGTCACGGGGCCTACGGGAAGCGGGAAGAGCACCACCCTGGCCTCCATGATCGACTACATCAACGAGCGCAAGCCCGTGCACATCGTGACCATCGAGGACCCCATCGAGTTCTTCCACCGCCACAAGAGGGCTATCATCAACCAGCGGGAGATCGGTTCGGACACCCACGGCTTCCACAAGGCCCTAAGAAGCGTCCTCCGCCAGGCCCCGGACGTGATCCTGGTGGGGGAGATGCGGGACTACGAGACCATCGCCGCGGCCATCACCGCCGCGGAGACCGGCCACCTGGTCATGGGCACCCTGCACACCAACTCCGCCCCCGAGACCATCGACCGCATCATCGACGTCTTCCCCGAGAACCAACAGGAGCAGGTGCGGGTGCAGCTTTCCAACAACCTGGTGGCCGTCCTCACCCAGCAGCTCCTGCCCAAGGCCTTCGGCGGGGGCAGGGTCCTGGCCTACGAGCTCATGATCGCCACCCCCGCGGTGCGGGCCCTCATCCGCGAGGGGAAGAGCCACCAGCTAAGGAGCGTGATCCAGACCGGGGGGCAGTACGGGATGGTCACCATGGACGCCTGCCTGGCGGACCTCTACAAGCGCAAGCTCATCACCTACGAGATGGGCCTGGCCCGGGCCGTGGACCCCAAGGAGTTCATGCGCCTGGCGGGAGCAGGGGAAAAGGAGGGTCGGCCCAAGTGATCCGGTAAACTGGGCCCATGTTGGGTCAGGCCACCGGCCCCTTTGAGGCGGTCATCGGCCTCGAGGTGCACCTCCAGCTCAAGACCCGGACCAAGATCTTCTGCGGCTGCCCCGCCGACCCCTTCGGGGCCCCGCCCAACAGCCAGGTCTGCCCGGTCTGCCTGGGCCTGCCGGGCGCCTTACCGGTGGTGAACGAGGAGGCCCTGGACCTGGGCCTCATGCTGGCCCTGGCCCTGGGGGCCCAGATCCCCGACCGGCTCCTCTTCCACCGCAAGAACTACTTCTACCCCGACCTTCCCAAGAACTACCAGATCAGCCAGTACACCCTGCCCCTGGGCCAGGGGGGGGCGCTTCCCCTGGGGGGAAGGAGGGTGCGCATCAAACGGCTCCACCTGGAGGAGGACGCGGGGAAAAGCCTCCACCTGGAGGACCGCACCCTTCTGGACCTCAACCGGGCGGGAAGCCCCCTCATTGAGCTCGTCACCGAACCCGACCTCAAAAGCCCCGAGGAGGCCCGGCTTTTCCTCCAGAGGATCCAGGCCCTGGCCCAGACCCTGGGGGTTTCCGAGGCCAGCCCCGAGGAGGGCAAGATGCGGGCCGACGTGAACGTCTCCCTGCGCCGCTCTGGGGAGGCTTTGGGCACCAAGGTGGAGATCAAGAACCTGAACTCCTTCAAGAGCGTCCAGAGGGCCCTGGAGTACGAGATCCGCCGCCAGACGGAGATCCTGAGGCGGGGGGAGCGGGTGAAGCAGGCCACCATGGGCTTTGAGGAGGGCAGCGGCAAGACCTACCCCATGCGCACCAAGGAGGAGGAGGCGGACTACCGCTACTTCCCCGAGCCCGACCTGCCCCCGGTGCCCATCCGGGAGGAGCGGCTCCTTGCGGTGAAAGCCCGCATGCCCGAGCTCCCCTGGGCCAAGGAGGCCCGCTACCTGGCCCTGGGCCTAAAAGCCCAGGACGCGGAGGCCCTGGCCTACGCCCCCGCCTTTTCCCGCTTCCTGGACCGGGCCCTGGCCCTGGGGCTCGTCTCCCCCACGACCCTGGCCAACTGGCTCCTGGCGGACGTGGCGGGGCTTTTGAACGAACGGGGCCTCACCCTGGAGGAAACCCGCCTCACCCCGGAAAACCTGAGCCGGCTCCTGGCCCTCTTTGAGCGGGGGGAGATCACCAGCCGGGTGGCCAAGGCCCTCCTCCCCGAGGTCCTGGAAGGGGCCGACCCCGAGGCCCTGGTGCGGGCCCGGGGGCTTGGGGTGGTGGCGGACGAGGAGGCCCTAAAGGGGCTGGTAGAGGAGGCCCTAAGCGCCCTCCCCGAAGCGGCAAGGAGCGTGCAGGAGGGCAAGCTCAAGGCCATGGACGCCCTTTTGGGCTACGTGATGCGCAAAACCCGGGGCCAGGCCCAGCCCGAGGTGGTGCGCCGCCTCCTAAAGGAGGCCCTTGGGGTAGGATAGGGCCGTGCGGTACGAGGACACAGGGGTCCACCTGGAGGCCAAGGCCAAGGCCCTAAAAGGGGCCCGGGAGGCCCTGGAAGCCACCTATACCCCGGAGGTCCTCCGGGGCCTAGGGGCCTTCGGAGGGCTCTGGGACGCCACGAGGCTCAAGGGGATGGAGCACCCGGTTCTGGTGGCCACCACCGACGGGGTGGGGACCAAGACCCTCCTTGCCCTAAAGGTGGGGGACGTTTCCGGCCTGGGCTTTGACCTGGTGAACCACTCCGTGAACGACCTCCTCTGCCAGGGGGCCGAACCCCTTTTCTTCCTGGACTACCTGGCGGCAAGCCGCCTAGACCCCGAGGTCCTCGCGGGCCTCCTCCGCTCCCTGGCCGAGGCCTGCCGGGCCCAGGGCATTCCCCTTCTGGGGGGGGAGACCGCGGAGATGCCCGGGGTCTACCGGGAAGGGGCCTGGGACGTGGTGGGCACCCTGGTGGGGGTGGCGGAGCAAAAGGAGGTCCTGGGCCCCGAACGGGTGCGGGAAGGGGACGCCATCCTGGCCCTCCCCTCCTCGGGCCCCCACACCAACGGGTACAGCCTCATCCGCCGGCTGGTGGAGGGGCTGGACCTCGAGGCCCCCCTTCCCGAACTGGGGGAAAGCCTGAAAGAAGCCCTCCTCCGGCCCCACCGGGCCTACCTGGAGGAGTTTAGAACCCTTAAGGCCCAGGGGGTGGAACTCCACGCCATCGCCCACATCACCGGGGGCGGGGTGTACGAGAACCTACCCCGGGCCCTCCCCGAGGGCCTGGGGGCGGAGATCCAAAAGGGCTCCTGGCCCGTTCCCCCCATCTTCCCCTACCTCCAAAGGCTGGGGGACATCCCCGAGGAGGAGATGTACCGGGTCTTCAACATGGGCCTCGGCCTCCTCCTCATCCTGCCCGAAGGGGAGGCCGAGCGGGCCCTCACGCTGGTGAACGCCCACCGGGTGGGCCGGGTGGTGCGGGGGCAGGGCGTGCATCTTTTATGAAAGAGCTCTGGCTAATCCGGCACGGGGAGACGGACTGGAACGTGCAAAAGCGCTTTCAGGGCCACCTGGACGTGCCCCTTTCCCCTCGGGGCATCGGCCAGGCCTTCCGGCTGGCGGAGCGCCTGGCCCGAAGCCGGCTCAGCTTTGACGGCCTCTACGCCTCCGACCTCCGCCGGGCCCGGGAGACCGCGGAACCCTTGGCCCAGGTCCTGAACCTCCCCCTAACGACCAGCCCCCTCCTCCGGGAGATCCACGTGGGGGCGCTGGCGGGCCTTACCCGGAAGGAAGCGGAGGCCCAGTTCCCCGGCTTCTTCCGCGAGGCCTCCGCCGACCCCTGGGGCACCCGCCGCCCCGGAGGGGAGAGCATGGCCGAGTTGGCGGAGCGCTTCCTAACCTTCGTGGAAGACCTCCCCCCAGGGCGGCACCTCCTGGTCACCCACGGGGGGGTGATCCGGGCCGCCTTGAAGCTGGCCCTGGACCTCCCTGGGGAAACCTGGCGGCGGTTTCACATCCAAAACACCTCCATCACCCGCCTCCTCCACCCCGAAGGGGAGGTGATCACCGTGGGGGACGCCGCCCACCTGGAGACCTGGGCCGACTGGCTTTCCGACGAGAGCCTGCAATGAAAAACCCCCCGGGGTGTTCCCGGGGGGTGTGTGGAGCGGGAGACGGGACTTGAACCCGCGACCCCGACCTTGGCAAGGTCGTGCTCTACCAACTGAGCTACTCCCGCAAAATCAAAATCCCCCGCACCGACCTACTCTCCCAGGACCTCGCGGTCCCAGTACCATCGGCGCTGGCGCGTTTCACTTCCGTGTTCGGAATGGGAACGGGTGGTTCCACGCCGCTATGGGCACGGGGGATTCTCCTTTCTCCCTCTCAAAATCCNCGCACCACCCAAAAAGGGGGCGGAAGATCCCGAAAACTGGGGTGGCATCCCTGCAATTAAGGGTCAAGACCTCGGACCATTGGAACCGGTCAGCTCAACGCCTCACGGCGCTTACACCTCCGGCCCATCCACCGGGTCGTCTTCCCGGGTCCTTACCG
>NZ_KB890608.1 GCF_000373145.1 Thermus oshimai DSM 12092 | reverse complement strand
GGCTTCCACACCTTGGGCTTTGAGGTTCTAGCTGCGCTTGATATCAAGCGCGATGCGGCCGAAACCTTCCATACCAACTTTGGGATTGCCGTTTGTGATAGGCCGTTTTTAACTAGGGGGTGCTACTCAGTCTGCGACATCTCCGAATCGGCAGTGCACGGAGGCCTTCCAACTCCCTCTATCGTAATTGGGGGGCCGCCCTGCCAAGACTTTTCCGTTATGAGAGGGGTAGAGCAGGAGCGAGGAGGAATCAAAACGCTCAGGGGAAAACTCTACCTTCAGTTCGCACGGTATCTTGCTGTTCTCAAGCCCCTAGCATTTGTCTTCGAGAACGTACCTGGCCTGCTCTCTTCCAACTCTGGGAGAGATATAAGCGCGATCTTAGAAGACATTACCAACCTGGAGCTTCTTCCAAATCAGTGGATAAGGCAGTATGAAGCGGAACCCAACCGAACTCCTCCTCCCCCCGAAGATCTTCTCAGTGAAGCCAGGAGAGGGGAAATACCCTCCTACCACATCGTCTTTTCAGGTGTGGTTGACGCTTCCTGGCACGGCGTGCCACAGCGCCGCAAGAGGCTCATAATTATTGGATTCCGCAGAGATCTAGCTGTGCGGATGGACCACATTTTGGCGATCGAAGAAGCCCTGGCTGGATCGCCAGCCCTCAGAAAGTACCCCCTTACATCCTTAGAAGCTTTGGAAGGTGCGACGCTTCCTGAACTAAGAGATATCTACCGCGAAATTGTTGCAGAATACAATGGACTTTTTTCCGGAAATGACCCTGTAGATGACTACCTCCGCCTCCACAAGGGCGATCCTAGAGACCCATTATTTGATCAAGCTCTAGAAGAACATAGAGCCACGATTCGGCTTCTGGGGTGGGAAGGAACATCTTTAACCGTAGCACCCCCGGACGCCTTTCCGGACGGATCTCACGCCCTCCCTCGGGAGAGGCCAGCTGTACTCGCCCGTATGCACCAGATTCCTCCAGGCGAAAATCACGAAATCGTCCGCGGAACCGAACACGAAGTAGAAGGACGAGGGTTCAGCCTCATATACCGAAGGCTCCACCCCCTCCTCCCTGCCTACACGGTGGTAGCTCACGGGGGTGGAGGCACTTGGGGCTACCATTACCGAAGGAGCAGGAGCAGGCTTACCAACCGTGAGCGGGCAAGGCTTCAAAGCTTCCCCGACACATTTCAGTTTGTGGGGAAGACATCAGAGGTCCGCTCCCAGATCGGTGAAGCCGTGCCCCCTCTCCTCTCTCTGAGAATTGCAGAAGCAGTGAACAACGTCCTAGAAGATGTCGGAGAAGCAGAACCTGCTCCCTGAATGGGAGGGCCCACCCAGCACACAGATTCGCTTCTTTCAAGAAGCCATTCTTGGCTGGTGGAATGAAAATAAAAGGACCTTCCCATGGAGGAGCAATTGCACTCCCTATCGGGTTATCGTTGCCGAGCTCCTCCTAAGGAAAACCACCGCGAAGCAGGTCTCGGCTGTCTTTCCCAAGCTCATAGCGTCGTATGCTGATCCCTGTAGCCTTTCAAAAGCGCCACAAGATTTCCTAGAGAAGCTTCTTTATCCTCTGGGCCTCTATCGCGAGAGAGCCCGTCTCCTCAAACTTCTAGGAGAAAAGCTGTGTGAGCGCTTTGGAAGCGAGATAAAAGTAGAAGACCTAACAGCAGATTATCTAAAAAACCTACCAGGGGTAGGACCCTATGTGCAGAACATGGTTTTAGCAGTCTGCAAAGGCGAAGCTCTCCCAGGTCTGGACAGAAATTTCATCCGAATAATAACAAGGTTTTTCGGGATCCGCTCATCCCGTCAAAGAGCTCACACAGATCCGGAGCTGTGGAAGTTTGCCGCAAGTCTCATCCCACCCAAGAAGAGCAGAGAGTTCAACTGGGCTGTAATGGACCTGGCAGGGCTTATCTGCAGACCCAGCCCTAGATGTGAGAAGTGCCCTCTAAAAGAAGAGTGCCTCTTCTTCAAAAGCCTACGCTCAGCTTAAAGCGTGGTGCACCACGTCCGGCAACGCCCGGGCGGCCTCCTCCAGGCGCTTGCGGGACACGTGCACGTAGACCTGGGTGGTGCTGATGGAGCTGTGGCCCAGAAGCTCCTTCACCTCGTCTATCCCCCGCCCCGCCTCCACCAGGGCGCTGGCGTAGGAGTGCCGGAGCTTGTGGGGGGTGATGCGCCGCCAGTCCTTGAGCCCCGCCCGCCTCGCCACCCGCTTCACCATGGCCTCCACCGCCCGGGCGGAGAAGGGCTTCCCCCGGTTGGGCCCCGTGGTGTGGCTCCAGATGTAGGGGCTCGTGGGGTGGCCCTCCAGGTTCCGGTGCTTGAGCCACTGGTGCAGGGCCCGCTGGGCCGTGGGGGAGAGGACCACCACCCGCTCCTTACCCCCCTTCCCCTGGACCCGGATGGCGTGGGGGACGCCGTCCTGATAGGTGATGTCGGCGTAGGTGAGGGCCAGGGCCTCGGAGAGGCGGAGGCCCGTGCCGTAGAGGAAGGCGAGGAGGGCCCAGTCCCGGAGGGCCACCCGGGGGGAGCGGTTCTGGTAGGCCGCCTGGAGGAGGCGGGCCACCTCGGGCGGGGTGAGGTAGACCGGGAGCCTCCGGGGGAGCTTGGGCCGCTTGACCCCCTCCGTGGGGTCCTTGAGGATGGGTAGGCCCTCCACCTCGGCCAGGTAGCGGAAGAGCTTCCTTAAGGAGGCCAGGACGCGCCCCGCCCTGTAAGGGCTCACCTCCCGGGAGGCCAGGAAGGCGCGGATGTGCTGGCTCCCCACCTCCTCCCAGCGGGGGGGCCTGCCGTGGCGCTCCCGGAACCAGCGGGCGAAGAGGCCCGCGTCCATGAGGTACTCCCTGGCGGTGCGGGGAGAGCGTCCCTCCTCCATCTCCAGGTATCTGCGGAAGCGGGCGAGGAGCTCGGCGTGGGGGTCGGGCTGGTTCATGGGACCTCCTTCGGGGGGCGGGGGCCCGGAGTGCCCTCGAGGGCCCCCGCCCCCGCTTTCCCGAAGTATAGCATTCGCAAAAGATTTGTTTGGCGAAGTGGCGGAGGGAGGCCCAGACCGAGGAAGAGCCCCGTCCGGGAGGGCGAAAACCCCCGAAAAAAGGGCGGGCGAGGAGCCGGGGCGGCCGGCGGAGGGTTGCGACAAATGACGGAAGTTTGCGACAAACTTACGGGCTTCCAGAGTTACAGACTCCCGGAGTCTGTAACTCTGGAAGTTACCAAGTGTAACCTTGATGCACTACCGGTAACATGGGGGCATGAGCGAGGGAGGCGGCCCTCTTGAAGGCAAGCTCCTGCTGACCATCAAGGAGGTGGCCCAAGCCTTGGGGGTGTCCCGGATGACGGTGTACCGCTTGATCCGGGCGGGCCGTCTGAGGCGGGTTTACCCCACCCCCCGCTCGGCCCGCATCACCCGGGAGAGCCTCGAGGCCTTCCTCCGCTCCCTGGAGGAGGAGGCGAGGCCCGAGGGGGCGGGGAGGAGCGTGGTGGACCGGGCCCGGGAGGTCCTGAGGCGCTTCGGCCTCTAGGGGGAGGCGTGGAGGAGGCCAGGGAGGAGCGGAAGGAGCGGACGGGGGCCCGCCACCCGGCCCACCAGGCCACCCTCTTCCTGGAGGGGAGCCTGGGGGAGGAGGGCTTCACTAGCCCCCGCCTGCCCGAGGGGTGCCGGGTGGAGGTGGCGGGCTACGCCCTGACCCAGCCGGAGGAGCACCGGGGGAAAGGGGTCTTCACCCTCTGGCCCCGCACGGACGAGGAGGGGAGGCTCACGGAGGTCCAGGTGGCCCTCAAGCTCAAGCGCCCCATGGAGGGGCCGGAGCTGGTGGTGCACGGGATCCTCCTCCACGCCGACGGGAGGAGGTTCGTGGTCCTCGTCCAGCCCAAGAGCGGGGAGGCCTTCAGGCTCGTCCTGGGCCGGGCCCGGGGGTTCACCGCCTTCCTGGAGCCCAGGAAGGCCTACCGCTTTGAGGGAGCCCTGCGGGGGGGGAGGCTCCTCGCCGAGCGGGCCTTCCCCCTGGGGAAGTGGGTCCTGGCCCGGAAGGGGGGGAGGCCCCTCCCCGAGCCCATAGAGGGGGACCGGAACCCGCACCTGGAGGGGAGGCGGGGGAAGGGGGCCGCCCCCGAGGAGGCCGAGGGGCGCCGGGAGGAGGCCCAAAGGCCCGCCCCGCCCGGGCCCGAAGGCCCCCCGAAGCCCCCGAAGGAGGCGCGCCCCCCCGGGGAGGGGAGGCCGAGGCGGGACCCGGTGCGGGTGTGGCGGGCCCCGGAGGAGGAGGCCCCTGGGGGCCTCGGCCTGCCCCCGCCCCTCCCCAAGGGGCAGGTGATGGGCCTGGTGGGGGAAGGGCCCTACTACCTGGTGCTGAGGCCCGAGGCCCTGGCCCTCTGGTGGCCCAAGGTGGAGCGGCTCCTGCCCGAGTTCCCGAGGCGGCACGAGGTGCGGTGGTACCCCGACGGGAGCCGGGCGGTGGTGGCCTGGGACCTCGAGGCCCTTAAGGTGTGGTACAAGCGGGTGCTCAGGGGGTAGCCTCGAGGACCTTCAGAAAGCGGTGGACGGCCAGGAGCCCCAGGAAGGCCTCCCCCGCCTCCTCCAGGGGGACCTCGGCCACCTTCATCCCCTCCCGCAGGGCCACCACGAAGCCCCCCTCCACCGCCACCCCCTCCGCCCGGAGGGCCAGGGCGTAGGCCCCCACCTGGAGGAGGTGCTCCGGGTAGGCCCGGGGGGAGGTCTTCAGGTCCACCACCACCACCCTCCCCCCCAGCCGGGCCACCAGGTCCACCCGCCCGGCGTAGCGGTGCTCCGGGTGGAAGACCGCCTCCTCGGAGCGCAGGGCCTCGCCCCCGTTCCCGTCCCACCAGTCCGCCAGGGCGAGGGCCATCCCCCGAAGGGGCTCCTCCTCGGGGAAGGGAGGCCTTTGCCCTTTGAGGTAGGCCTCCGCCCAGGCGTGGAGGTCGGCGCCTCGCCCGGCGGCCCTCTGCGCGGCCAGGCGGTGGGCTTTGGACGCACCGTCCAGGAGGCGGTTCACCTCCTCCTCCGTGAGGACCAGCCCCGGGACCAGCTCCCCCTGGAGGTACTCCACCACCTGGCGCACGGCCCACTCGTGCAGCTTCTTGTTGAGAAGCCCGGTGATCTCCGTGACGGAGGGGACCTTCTCCCACCTCTCCCCGTCCCGGGAGGCCTCGTAGCCGCCCCCGTTCCGGCGGTAGCGGAGGCGCCAGCCCCCTGGGCAGTCCTTGAACAGCCAGTCTTGATACACAAGCCACCCCCAGAGGCCCTGGATGGGCTACCTCCAGCTTAGCCCGGCGGGAGCCCTACGCCACCCGCCACTGGGGGGCCTGGCGGAAGAGCTCCAGGAGGCCCCGCTCCCGGAGGAGGTGGGCGAGGAGGGCCCCGGGGCGCCGGACCCCCTCGCCCCTCGGGCTCCAGAGGACCTTGGCCGCGGCCTCCCGCGCCCGCCGGACCGCCCAGGCGACGGCCTCGAGGGCCCCCTCCATCAGGCCGTAGAGCTCCGCCCGGAGGGCGTTCCAGAGGACCCAGGCGTAGAAGCGCACGCTCCCGGGATCCCGGAACTCCCGGGCCAGGGAGAGGGCGAGGGCCCCCACCAGGGCCCGGCGCTCAGCGGGGCCGGCCCGCAGGAGGGCGGTGAGAGAGTCTAGAGCTAACGGGTCTTCAGCTTCGCCAGGGGATAACGAGAACCCAAGCAAAAGCTCCAGGACCCCGGAGTCCTCCTTAGGAGGACTTGTATATGACTCTCTCAGGCTCCAGGCGGTGCGCCCCCGGCGGGCGTCCTCCTCCAGGTCCCGCCAGGGGTGGCGGAAGTCCTCCGGGTCCAGGCGGGGGCGGGCCTCCCGGTGGGGCAGGCGCACGGCGTAAAGCGTCCCGCCGGCGTAGACCCCCGTCCGGCCTCGGAGGGTGGCCGGGGTGCGCCAGGCCCTCCGGCGGATGAGCCCCTTGGCCTCCAGGGAGGCCAGGACCCGGTAGAGGGAGGCCGGGGGGACTCCCAGGGCCACGGAAAGGGCGTCGTTCACGGCGAAGAGGGAGACCTGGGACAGGTTCTTGGGCAGGGGCCTCCCCGGGCCCAGCCTCCGGGCCAGGACCTCGAGGCCCAGGGCGAGGAGGGCGCGGTAGGCCCTCCGCTCCCGCTCGGAAAGCCCTGGCAGGGTGCCCCGCCGCTCCCCTTCCGCCAGGAGGCGGTCGGCGAGGCTCCAGGCGTCCCGCTTCCTCTCGGGTGGGGGCGGGGAGGCGGAAAGCTCCTCCCGGGTGGGGAGGGCCGGGGAAGGCGGCGCCTCCCGGAGCTTCCGGCGGAGGCCCTCCAGGGGAGGCGCCTCCTCGGGCGTGGGCTCGTGGCCCCCCTCCTCCGGGGGCGCGGCCCCCTCCAGGAGCTTCAGGTAGAGGGGCGGAAGCTCCTCGCCCCTCGCCCGCTTCCTCCGGGCCAGGGCCTCGAGGAAGGCCCGGCCCCGCTCGGTGAGTCCTTCCGGCTGTTCTTTATAGCTCTTCCCTTCAACTCCTTCTTGGGGCATAAACCCCTCCCGTTTCGCGCGTCGGAGACGGCACTCCCCCGCGCGCCGCCTTGGCGCCTATTGCCTTTCCCGCTGGGAGGGGATAACCTTAGGCGAAGGAAAAGGTTGCTGGAATTTGGGTTCCCTCCCAGCGGGAGCCTCTCTTTTTGGTCCTCACGCGGCCCTGCCGCCTTGGGCCCCCAGGGGGCCCGGTCTTCCCCTTGCCCGGCATTATACCGGGCCCAGGGTTGGCAAGGGGTGGGGCTCCAGGGTGGGACCATTCCCCTCTAGCTACCACCTCCAGAGAGAAGGGTCAATGGGGTCAACTGAGGCATGCCAACAGGCGTTATAGATTTCACTTGAAAAATTGGAGGCGCTGGCAACCCCCATCTAGAGGAAAAACCCCGGGTGTAGAATGCTCCCCCAAGATGGCCGGAAAGAGGGGGGAAGTTAGCAGATTCTCTGCAATTTCCGATGCTCATCGGCAAAACCGGGCGCCGCGCAGGAGAAGGCCCCTGGTGGGCCCGGAGGGGGTGGACCTCGAGGCCGTCCGCCTCTTCCTCCAGCTCGGGCGCTACCGCGAGGGCGAGGCGGCCCTGGACCGGGATCCCCAGCCGGAGAACCCCGAGTGGCTGAGGCTGAAGGGCTGGGCCCGCTGGCACCTGGGGGACGAGAGGGGGCTCCTCCTCCTGCGGAAGGCGGCCTCCCTGGCCCGGGAGCGGGCGGGATGGATGTGGCAGGACCTGGGGGCCCTCCTCTTCCGGGCCGGGCGCTGGGAGGAGGCGGAGGAGGCCCTGAGGCGGGCCCTGGACCTCTTTGAGGCGGAGGAGGACCACCTGGGGCGGGCCTGGGCCCTCCACGGCCTGGGGGTGGCCCACCTGCACCGGGGCAGGACGGGCTGGGCCCTGCGCCGGGCGGAGGAGGCCTTGGCCGTGGTCCGGGCCAAGGCCCTGGGGAGCTTCCGCAACCGGGTCCTGGTCCTGCTCTCCTCCGTCCACCGGGCGAGGGGGGAGCTGAGGGAAGCCCTCTTCCGGGCACGGCAGGCGGTGGCGGGCCGGCTGGATCCCGACGACCGGGTGGTGGCCCTGAGGGCCCTCGGCACCACCCTGCGGCTTCTGGGGAGGCCCGCCCAGGGGAGGGAGCGCCTGGAGGAGGCCCTGCGCCTCTCCGGGGAGGGGGCCCGGAGGGGGGCGGCCCTGGCGGAGCTCGCCCCCTGCTACCTGGCTCTGGGCTGGCGCAGGGAGGCCCGCAAAGCCGCAGGGGAGGCTCTGGAGCTTCTGGACACTCACGCCCCGGCCCGCGCCCGGGTGCTGGTGGCCCTGGCGGAGCTCTCCCGCCGGGAGGGGAAGGAGGAGGGCGCCCTGGCCCTCCTCCAGGAGGCGCGGGCCATCGGCCCCTATCCCCTGGCGGAGGAGGCCCTGGGCTTCCCCGACCTCTTCGCCCTCGCCGAGGAGAGGGGGCTCGCGCTCCCCAGGGCCCGGAGGGCCCCGGAGAAGCCCAAGGTGGTCCTGCGGGAGAACCCCCCCGGCCTCCTCGTGGGCAGGCGGGAGGTGCCGCTGGAGGGCTCGGGGAAGGCCTTCGCGCTTCTGGCCCTGCTCCTCAAGGAGGGCCCACTCCCCTGGCGGGAGGCGGCGCTCAGCCTCTGGGGGGAGGACGGCCCCGGGGTGAGGGAGCGGCTCCACATGACGGCCTCGAGGGCCAGGGACCTCCTGGCCGACCGGGAGGCGGTGCGGTGGGAGGGGGAGGTGCTCAGGCTGGACCCGGAGAGGAGATGGGAGGCGTGTTAGAAACCTTCCGGGCCACCCGGTACACCCCCGCCCTGGACCCGGCGGGGGGGCGCACCACCTCCAGGAGCCCCCGCTCGGTCAGGAGGCGGAGGGCCCGGGCGGCGGCGTCCGGGCTCATCTCCAGGTCCTGGGCCAGCTCCCGGGCGGAGTACTCTCCCTCCCCCAGGGCCCAGATGTGAAGCCAGACCAGCCGGGCGGAGCAGGGAAGGCCCTTGAACCTCTCGGGCTGGTAAAGGGGACGCCTAGGCACGCCCATAGCTTAACGGCGGGCAGGGGCCGGCGCGTCCCGAGGGGGCGAAGCTTCCGCGCGGCGGCGTGCACGGCGCGCGGAGCGAGCCCCCGAGGGCGGCCCCCGGGCCGAGCGTCAGCTGGACCGCGGCGGCGTGCACGGCGCGGCGGCCCGGGGGCCGAGCGCCGGCCCGGAGGGGAGCCGCGCGCCCGCGGCGGGTGGTGGGCAAGGGCGCGCCCCGGCCCGCCGCCCCCCCTCGCGGGGGGCAGGCGAGGCCGGGGCCTCCCTCAGGCCTCCCGGGAGAGGAGGGCGGTGAGGGCGCGGAGGGCCTCCTTCTCCACGGCCCAGGCCACCCGGGCCATCTCCAGGTTAGCCTCGGCCACCCGGTACACACTCCGGGCGCTCCTGTAGGCCTCCTCCTGCTCCCGGGCCTTCTCCAGGAGCTCCGCCTGGCGCTGGGCCTCGTTCCGCCCCTCGAGGCCCTCCCGGATGATCCGGGCGCGGGCGTCCTCCAGGTCGTCCTGGGCGGCCTCGAGGGCCAGCCTGGCCTCGGCGTGGGCGGCGATGGCGGCGATGAGGGCCCGGGCCCGGTCCCTGAGGGCCTCCAGAACCTCATCCACGCGGGCCTTGAGCTCCTCGGTCTGGATCTGGGTCAGGTTCTCGCTCACGGCTTCCTCCTGGAAGGGGGGGCGGGGCGGGCCCCGCCCCCCGCGCGGGCTACCTGGTGCCGGGGCCGAGGCCCTTCACCTCATCGGAGAGGGGAGACACCCGGCCGGGATCCTGGGGGCCGAGGGCCGAGGCAGGGGCGGAGAGGAGGAGGAGAAGGGCGAGGAGAAGGGCGAGGGCGCGCATTAGAAGGGCACCTCCTCTTCCCCGGCAGGCTGGGCAGGCTCCTTCTCCCGGAGGATGCGGGCGGCCTCGAGGCGGGCCTCCTCCAGGAAGGCGCCCACGGTCTCACCGAAGGCCAGCACGTCCGCGAAGGCGGTGGCCAGGGCGCGGGCCTCCTCCAGGGCCTCGAGGATGTCCCGGGCCAGGAGGGTGGGGGCCACCCAGCTCGTGGCCTCCCCGGCGAGGGCCCAGCCGTAGAGCTCGGCGAGCTTCTCGCGGGCGCGGGCGATGGCCCAAGCGGCCTGCTGAACGGCCTCGTCCCTAGTGAGAACCTTTGCCTGCGTGCTAACCTGCTTCATGGTTCCCTCCTTTGGAACCCGGAGGCCTGGCTCTTGGCGGGGTCCCGGCCTCCGTTTCCGTCCTCATAATATGACACAAAAGCTAGCTTGTCAAGCCCCTTGAGCTAGAAGAGGCTGGACTGAACCGGGTGCAGAACCCACCCCGGAACCCCGGCCAGGGAGAGGGGGACCCACCCCGGACCCTGGGGACGGGGCTCCCCGGCCACCCAGACGGGGAGGCGGGCCTCGAGGGCCAGGCGGAGGGCCAGGGAGGAGCCGGGCCCCAGGGCGGGGGCCCCGCCCTCCGGGGGGAAGACCAAGAGACAGGAGGCCTTTGGCAGGCCCAGGGCCCGGTGGCCAAGGACCACGGCCCGGGTGCGCTGGGCGAGCCGGGCCTTGGGCGGCCCCGGGAACTGGGAGGCCCGCACCACCTGGGCGCCGGGGCAGGCCCGGGCCACGGCGGCGTCCACCCCGCGCTGGTCTCCCACCCGCACCACGCCCCCCGAGGCCACCACCAGGCGGACCACCGGGGACACTGGCCAGGGGGAGCCGTACCGGGAGCCAGCCACCGCCACCACGCCGGAGAGAGGGAAAACCTGGGACACCGCCACCACCTGCCTTTGGCCCGCGCCATTTTTCCCGCGCCGGGCGCGAGGGCCCCAAAAGGGGGCGCGGAGGGCCGGAGGCAAGGCTGGGGCAGGGGCCCCACCCGTCAGGGCTCGGCCTTGCCGGAGGGCCGGAGCGCCCCACAATGGGGCCCCGCCCGGCGCGGGAAAGAGGAGAAAAGCCGTCCACCTCCCCCGCCCCCCTTCGGGGAGAGGCCGACGGGAAGGGGGGCGGGGGCAGGGGGTGGGGGGAAGGGGTGGGGGAGGCTGCGGCGGACCGGATAGGCTGAGGGGGTGGGCTCAAGAGCGCTCGGGCTTCTCCCCTGGTTGCTCGCCCTTGTCCTGGCCCTCGCCCCGGAGGGCAGGCTCCAGGGCCCGGTGGCCGTCCTCCGTGTGGTGGACGGGGACACGGTGGAGCTTCAGGGCCTAGGGCCGGTGCGCCTCATCGGGATTGACGCCCCGGAGAGCACCTACAACCACCGCACCGCGGGCCCCGAGGAGGTGCGGCTGGGCCTCGAGGCCAAGGCCTTCCTCGCCCGCCTGCTCCAGGGGAGGAAGGTGTGGGTGGAGCTGGACGCCCAGGAGCGGGACCGCTACCGGAGGGTGCTGGCCTACCTGTACCTGGAGGATCCCAGGGGGGACTGGATCCACGGGGGGAGGCGGTTTCTTCAGGTGAACCTGGAGCTGGTGAGGGCCGGGTGGGCCGAGCCCTACACCGTGCCCCCCAATGTCCGCTACGCCGCCCTCTACCTCCAGGCCGCCCGGGAGGCTCGGGCCAAGGGGATGGGGATGTGGGGAGGGGGGCAGGCCTCGAGGCCCCAAGGCCCCGCCCCGGACCGGAAAGGGTGCGACCCCGCCTATCCCACGGTGTGCATCCCCCCGCCGCCCCCGGACCTGGACTGCGGGGACATCCCCCACAAGCGCTTCCAGATCCTGCCCCCGGACCCGCACCGCTTTGACCGGGACGGGGACGGGGTGGGGTGCGAAGGTTAAGAGGCTAGATGGGTCGCCGGAAAACGATGAAGTTGAAAGCCCTGGACACATTCTATTGGGCCACCACCACCTCTACCACCACCTCCCCCGGCCTCAGGTCGCGCACCTTGACCTCCACCACCCGCCCCGAGACGGGGGAGCGCACGAGCTGGGCCTCGGCGGCGCGCTCCTTGCGCCGGAGGAGGCGGGCCTGGGCGAGGCGGGCCTCCCGGATGGCCTCCTCCAGGCGGGCCTTCTCCCCGGCGCAGTCCAGGGCCAGGCGGGTCAGGCGGGCCTCGGCCTCCTCAAGCCGGGCCTCCCCCTCGGCGAGGCGGAGGGGGGCCTCGGCCCCCTGGGCCACCAGGTAGCGCAGGCGGCCCACCTCGTCCCGCAGGCGGGCGAGCTCCCCCCGGAGGGCCTCCCGCTCCGCCCGGCACCGCTCCTCCGCCCGGGAAAGCTCCCCCTCCAGGCGGGCCGCCTCCTCCGCCTTGGCCTGGGCCTGGTCCTCGAGGTCCCTAAGAGGGGCCTCCTCCACCCGCCGGGCGATGGGCTCCCCCTCCTCCACCCGGTCCCCGGGCTTGACCAGAAGCCCCGAGAGGGAGGGGAGGGAGAAGACCAGGGGGTGAAGGGTGGGCAGGGCGGGGAGGGCGGGAAGCTCCAGGGCGGCCTCCTCCCCGGGGGCGAAGGCCGCCCGGACCACGGCGCTCCCCGCCTGGAGGTAGAGGCCGGCGAGGGGGGCCAGGTCCTCGGGGCGGGCGGCGTGGAAGCGGAGGCGGGGCGGGTTCTCGGAGGCCTCCACCCGGGGGTAGGTGCCCACCGGGGGGACGAGGGGCGGGGGGGCGGTGGCGGGGCGGGCCTCCCCGGTGATCCAGACCCTCCGGGCGGAGCGGGGGAGGGCCTGGAGGAGGTCGGCGAGGAGCCTCCCCGAGAGGTCAAGCCGCCACTCCTTGAGGGCCTGGGGCCTCCCCCGGACCATGCGCACCCGGTAGGCCACCACCTGGCCGTCCCGGCTCACCGCCAGGGTGCGGCCCAGCTCGTCCTCCACCAGGACGCCCTCCCGCCCCAGGGCCTCCACCACCAAGAAGCGCCCCTCCACAGGCTCCTGGGTCTCGCGGTTGAAGCCCCTCACCTCGGCCCAAACCTCCCAGCGGTCCCGCCAGTCCAGGTAGTCCAGCACGGCCACCTCCGGGGTCCCCACCAGGTGGCGGAAGGCGGAGGCGAAGCCCTGGCCCGAGAGGGGCCAGAGGGCGAAGCCGGAGAGGGCGAGGAAGAGGGCCAGGGTGGCCTCCTGGGGGGAGGCGTAGCGGATCCGCCACTCCCGGGAGGGGAAGAAGAAGAACTGCACCCGCCAGGGCCAGAGGAGGGGCACCCCGTTCACGTTGAGGGTGTCCAGGAGGAGGTGGGAGAGGTAGCCGGCCAGGAAGGCCCAGTAGGCCCCCGGGCTCGCCTCCCGCAGGGGAAGGAGGAGGAGGGCGAGGGCCAGGAGGAAGGGGAGGGAGTGGGTGAGGGTGCGGTGGCCGAAGCGCCTCTCCAGGAAGGAGGAGAGGGGCCGGACGAACTTCCCGGGGCCCGAGGTGGTGGTGTCCAGGTCGGGCATCACCGCCCCCCAGGCCAGGGCCAGGCCCTCCAGGAGGCCCACCTCCACCCCCAGGCCCCGGAGGAGGCTCGCCGTGAGGGCCGCCCCGGCGAGGTGGGTCCCGGCGGTCATCGCCTAAGGGCCTCCTCCAGGATCCTCAGGGCCCGGTCCAGCTCCGGCACCCGGGCGGGGTGGAGCTCGTTCAGCTCCAGCCAGACGGCGGAGAGGAGGCCGTGAAGCTCCAGGGCCCGCTCCCGGGAGAGGACCCCACCCCGGGCGCCCGGGCGGGCGAGGGCCTCGAGGTAGGCGAGGCGGGCGAGGAGCTTCTCCCGCTCGGCCTCAAGCTCCGCCACCCTCCGGCGCAGGCGCTCCAGCTCCTCCACCCTCACCGCTCCCCCTCGCAGAGCCTCCCCGAGGCCTCGTAGCTCCGCGCCTCCAGCGCCTCCCCCAGGAAGGGGTCTGGGGAGAGGCTCACCAGCCAGAAGGCGCAGGCGGGGGCGGGAAGGAGGGCCCGGGTGTGGAGGAAGCGCCCGGAGCCGAAGGCCTCTCCCGCCGCCTCGCCCCCCGGCCCCTCCAGGACCAGGGCCAGGTCCCCCTCGGCCTCGAGGCCCCCCAGGGCCCAGAGGTGGGCGGAGAGCTCCCTCCCCGCCCGGTAGAGCCGGACCTCCACCCGGAGGGGCTCGGCGGGGAGGACCTCCACCCGGGGGCTTTTCCCCTCCCAGCGGAAGAGGCGGAGGAGCACCTCCTCCCGGTGCTCGGCCACCGGGGCCTCGCAGGCGGGGAGGAGTATAAGCAGAATAGCTCCCAAAAACCGCACCTTTCCCTCCCAAAAGCCTTTTAAGGCCCCTTGGGTGGCCGGGGGGCACCAGGAGTGCCCCCCTCCTCCTCCAGGGGCCTCAGAAGCCCTCTCAGGGCCTCCAGGGGCAGGCCCACGGCCCGGGCCAGGTCCTCCAGGGCCAGGGCCAGGTCCAGGTTGGCCCGGTAGAGGACGAGGCGGGCCTGGGAGAGCCTCTCGGCGGCGGCCAGGACCTCGTGGGGGGCGGCGGCCCCCACCCGGGCCCGGGCCTGGAGGGCCCGAAGCTCCGCCTCCCTCGCCTCCACCCCGTCGGCGGCGGTCCGGGCCGCCTCCCGGGCGGCGAGCCACCGGAAGAAGGCCTCCGCCACCCGCACCCTCGCCTCCCGCCGGGCGGCCTCGGCGCGGGCCTCGAGGGCCCGCAGAGCCGGGCCCCGGTCCCGGAAGAGCTCCGCCAGGTTCAGGCTGAGGGCCAGGCGGTAGGAGGGGGCCACCTGCCCGTACTCCCCCGCCAGGCCGGCCCCCGCCTCGGCGGAGAGCGCCCCGAGTATTCCGAGGGAGGCCCGGGCGGCCTCGAGGTCGGCGAGGGCCTGGAGGTAGGCGGGGTCCGCCTTCAGGGCCTCCTCCGCCAGGCGGTCCAGGAGGCGGGCCTGCCCCTCGGTGAGGCCCTGGGCCAGGGCGGGGAGGAGGAGGGCGAAGAGAAGGGCCCTAAACCAGGTCCAGCACTTCCCAGGGAACGAAGACGCCCCCTTCATCGTCCTCCTCAAAGTCCTCCGCCTCCCGGTCCAGGCACTCCAGGCAGGCCGTCTCCAGCTCCCGGCCATCGGGGAGGCGGATCGTGATGCGCCTCGTCCCGCCGCACATGGGGCACGCCATCACACCACCTCCGGCAACGGCACCCGGAACTCCGGGGCCCAGTAGAGCGCTTTCTCTCCCTCGGCAAGAAGGAAGGCGGCCTCAATGCCCTTCTGGTAGAGCCTCCAGCCCACCTCCGGGTGCCGGAGGAGGTAGTACTGGCCGGTCCCGTCCACCCGCACCACGGAGGCCTCCTCCAAAAGCCGCAGGAACTCCTCCATCTCCGTTCTCACCGCGCCACCACCACCTTCCTGAGCCAGGGGGAGAGGACCACGAAGGCGGCGATGCCGAGCCCCCCGGCCACATAGAGGTCCATCTCGCCCCGGGCGAGGCCCAGGTAGCGGGCGGCGATGGCCACGCCCCCCGCCACCAGGAGGATGGGGGCCAGGGCGATGCCCCGCTCCTCCCGCCGGGCCAGGCCCTCGGCGTAGCCCGTGCCTACGTCCCGGTTGCGCACGATGTCCTCGGCGCTCACGTAGCGCACCAGGCGCTCCACCTCCCCCGGCACCCCGCCGGAGAGGCTCACCACCCGGTTGAGGTAGGCCTCGAGGTCCTCGGCCACCACCCCGTAGCGCTCCACCAGGGCCCGGGCGAGCTCCCGGGTCTCCTTGGGGGAGAGGGGCGGGAGGTCCACCCGGTCCAGGCGCATCCAGAGCCGCTTGGTGCCCCCCTTCCTCAGGGTCTCCGGGTGGACGGCGAGGACCAGGGTGGCCGCCTCGGCGAAGGCCACGAGCCAGGGGACCATGCTCGGGGTGATGCCCGTGGCGTCGTCCACCACCAGGGTGATGGGGTTCACCCCCTCGGGGCGCCGCAAGGCCTTCACCAGGCTCCGGGCCTTCTCCTCGTTCCCCGGGTAGCGCCTCTGCCAGGCCTTGAGGTCGGCCTCGAGGTCCTTCCCCCGTCCCACCCCCTCCACGGGCACCCCGGCGTCCCAGAGGCCCCGGAAGAGGTCCTTGAGGAAGGTGCCGAAGGGAGCCACCCGCTCCGTCCAAACCACAGGGGCCCAGGCCTCGAGAGCGGGAAGGAGCTCCCTGAGAAGCGCCGTCTTCCCGTACCCCGGCGGGGCGGAGAGCACCACCCCCCTCCCGGCCCGCACCGAGAGGAGGACCGCCCGCCCCTCCTCCTTCCGGCCCACGAACATACTTCCAGACTAACAGAGTCTGTAAGTTCGGTAGTCTGTAAGTCTGGAAGTTACGGAGTCTGTAAGTCTGTAAGTCTGCAACTGAGGAGGCCCTGGACTCCCTGGAAAAGCCCGGGGGCCAGGGCTAGGGGCCCCGCGGCCCCGGACCCAGCCCCTTCCCTCCCGTGTTATGCTCTTCCTGTATGCGCCTAACCGTCCACATTCCCGAGGACCTGGCCCGCCTCCTCCGGCAGGCGGCGGAGAACGAGGGCAAGTCCATGAGCGCCCTCACCGCCGAGGCCCTGGAGGCCTACCTCAAGGAGCGCCGGCGCAAGGCCCTGGGCCTGAAGGTCCTGGAGCGGGCCGGGAAGGTCCGGGTGGCCGAGGAGGCCCACCGCCTCCTGGAGGAGGGGCGGCGTGACCGCCCTTGACACCGGCTTCTTCCTCCGCCTTCTGGAGGGGCACGAGGAGGCCGGGGCCCTGTGGCGGGCCCTGGCGGAAGGGGAGGGGGAGGGGGTGGTGTCGGGCCTCTCCCTGGTGGAGCTCCTGCGCCTGAGCTTAAAGGGCGCCCTGGCCAAGGAAGACTCGGAGCTCCTCCTCCAAGCCATCCCCGCCGTCTGCCGGGTGGTCTGGCCGGACTGGACCATCGGGGAGCGGGCGGCCCGGCTCTCCCACGGCCTCTACCTGCCCCTGGTGGACGCCCTGGTGCTGGCCACGGCCCTGGAGGCGGGGGCGAGGGAGCTTTGGACCACGGACGCCGACCTCGCCCGGTACGAGGGGAAGCTCCGGGTGGTCCTGCTCGGGTAGGGGCTTCACCAAGCCTCCATACCTGGCCAGGCTCCTCGTTCCCCGAGTAGCGCCCCGCCCAGGCCTCGAGGGCGGGGAGGAGCTCCCCGAGAAGCGCCGTCTTCCCGTACTCCCTTTTCGGCAGTCTGTAAGTCTGTAAGTTACAGAGTCTGGAAGTTACAGAGTTCCGAAGTTACAGAGTCTGTAAGTCTAGGGGGCTCAAGGAGCTCCCTCTTGCCTTCCACGGGTTCTTTGGGTAGCATGCCTCCCGTGGGCAAACCCCTCTTCCTCACCCCCGAGGAGCTGGCCCGCGCCCTAAGGGTGGACCCGGAGACGGTGCGCCGCTGGCTCCGGGAGGGCCAGGTGCGGGGGCAGAAGGCGGGGCGGCTCTGGCGGGTGCCCTGGGAGGAGGGGGTGCGGCTCCTGGGGGGCGAGGAACGCCTGGAGGAGGCCCTGAAGGAGGTGCTGGGGTGAGGGTGGTGGCGGTGGTGAACGGCAAGGGCGGGGTGGGCAAGACCACCACCGCCGTCAACCTGGCCGCCATCCTGGCCGAAGGGGGCCCTGTCCTCCTGGTGGACGCCGACCCCCAGGGCTCCGCCTCCTGGTGGGCGGGCCGGGGAGAGATGCCCTTTGACCTGGCCCAGGAGGTGGACCCCGCCCTCCTCCTCCGCCTGCGGCGGGTGAGGGGCTACGGGGTGGTGGTGGTGGACACGCCCCCCGCCCTCCGCTCCGAGGCCCTGGAGGCAGTGCTCAGGGCGGCGGACTACGCCGTCCTCCCCACGCCCCCCGCCCCCCTGGACCTCGAGGCCCTGGTGGAGACGGTGCGCAAGGCCGTCCGCCCCCTAGGGGTGGCCCACCGGGTCCTCCTCACCCGGGTGGACCCCCGGAGCCTGGGGGAGGCCCTCGAGGCCCAGACCGCCCTCATGGAGGCCGGGGTGCCCGCCTTCCACGCCTTCGTGCGGGCCTACAAGGCCCACGAGCGGGCCGCCCTGGACGGCAAGCCCATCACCCGCTGGCGCGGCCCCAACGCCCGCGAGGCGGAGGCGGACTACCGCCGGGTGGCGGAGGAGCTCCTCAGGGAGCTCGCCCGGACCCCGGAGAGGAGGGAGGCGTGAAGCGGAAGCGCCTGGCGGAGCTGGTGAGGGAGGAGGCGGGGGACCTTCAGGAGGCTCCCGCCCCCAGGGAGGAGAGGCCCGGGGAGGCCCCTCACGGGGGGGGCCTCGAGGGCTCCCCGCCGGGCGAGGGCCAAGCGGAGCGCCCCCTCCCCCCCTACCTCACCTACGTCCGCAAGGAGTGCCGCCTCCGCCCCGACCAGCTGGACGCCCTCACCGCCCTGGCCCGGAGGCTCAACCGGGAGAGGAGGGGGAAGGGGGAAAGGATCACGGAGAACACCCTGATAAGGTTGGCAGTTGACAACCTCATGAAGCTTTCTTACGAGGAAATCATTCTCTTGATCAGAGACAGGGAGCCGAATCTGGGAGGCTAAAATGGCTCAACTTAAAAAACCCAAAAGTCTTTATGATCTTTTGCGTGAAGACAGGGCACTGGAAGAGAAGTGGAAGGATCAAGGCAAAGAAGTACTGGAGCAATTAAGCCGCAGAGAGGGGCTTGATCTAACAGGCGAGTATTTAACAGAGTTCTTTTCTCAGGCTTGCGACCTAGCAAAAAGTGAGCTTTTCTTTGAAGATCTTGATGAGACGGAGAGAATTGTAGCGAATTTTTGGTCAAAAGTGGAAAAAGGCGGAGTACTGCTGTCGCAATGCGACTACCTGAGAGCTTCTGTAGTTGCGCTCTCGTTTTTCCATCGCTTTGCAAAAACAGACTTCGGTTCCTCTAGGCAGAGGAGCTTTGGACAAGCTTGGGCAGATGCAACCCAGGGCATCCTCGGAGAAATCGCCTTTCAAAAAGTTATAAAAGCAACAACAGACGGCAGATTGGTGCCGATTTTGGATGCTAAAGAAGAAGAGCTTGACGTTGCCCTATCTGCCGATGTAATCCGAGTTCTATTTAATAAACAGCCCCACGAACCAAAAAAGAAGGTCAGCATCAAAACAACAAAAATGAACGGGCGCTGGTTAGATGTACCCTACGCCCAGAGAAAGCATAGCGATGTATACGTGCTAGTTAAGATTGGAACAAATCCCAATACGTTTTTTAAATTTCTGGCAGAGGCAGGCGCGATTCGACGCATCTTAGCTATATACACCAAGTCCATAAAAGATGAGGTATTTGAGGCCGAGAGTAACGCCTATGAAAAGGCAAGAAGAACAGTAAAGGAGCTAGAAAAAAGCAGTTTGTTCACCATAGCGATTGTGGCAGGCTGGCAGGAGAAAGCTAGTTTAAACCGACCCTTCCTCGCGTCGAAGTCCAACGCCATAAGAGCAAGGAGCACAGTGACGATCTACAGCGGAATTGGCACAATCCCCTCCGCAAGCAAAGGGGGCCTTACAACAGATCAAATAGACTTTCCTGATTCAATCAAAGAAGCGATCGGGGGAAAGCCCAATGGCCTTAAGATTAGCTTCCACCCAATAGGAAGCTTCTCTAAAGCCGAGCACGCACTGTCTAGCACAGACTTGCTTAACTCCGATTTGGAACCTCTCATAGAATTCCTCTACCCCGAGGTGCCCTAATGGGGGTCGTAAGTTTGTTTACAGGAGCAGGAGGGCTTGACTGGGGCTTCCACACCTTGGGCTTTGAGGTTCTAGCTGCGCTTGATATCAAGCGCGATGCGGCCGAAACCTTCCATACCAACTTTGGGATTGCCGTTTG
>NZ_KB890607.1 GCF_000373145.1 Thermus oshimai DSM 12092 | reverse complement strand
GGGGGAGGCCTGGGTGGTTTTGGACCGGGCGGGGTGGCACACGTCTGGGCGGTTGGAGGTACCGGAGGGGATCCGCTTGGTCTTTCTGCCACCTTACAGTCCTGAGCTGCAACCGGCGGAGCGGGTGTGGCCGTTGGTGAACGAGGCGGTGGCCAACCGGTACTTTGCGACCCTGGAGGAGATGATGGGGGTGGTGGCCGAGCGGTGCCGGACCCTTGAGGAGGACCCAGCCACGGTGCGCAGGCATACCCTCTTTCACTGGTGGCCTAGGGTGAAGGAATCTACGTAAAGGGGTATCAGGGCTTTCCCCGAGGGGCCTCGAGGCCCGGGCGGTGGTGGGGGCCCTGCGCCTGGCCCGCCTCATCCCGCCGGGAAGCCCCGCGGTGGCGGACACGGACGGCCTCCTGGACCCCGCCTTCCGCCTCCTCCAGCTGGAGGCCCTAAACCCGGTGGAGGCCCTGGTCCTGGGCTCGGAGGCGCTGTACCAGGCCCTACGCTGGCGGAAGGACCTAAGGCTTAGGCTCGCCCCGCCCCTCCCCGGGGCGCGGCGCAAAACCCCAAAGGAGCGGAGGGAAAACCGCCTAAGGCGCCTCCTCGCCCACTTCCAAGGGGCCAGGCCCCGCGTCCTTCCCCTGGAAGAACCCCCCCTCCCCGACCGGCTCTACGGCCTTTTGGACGGGGAGGGGTTCTTCCTGGGCTACGGGCGGCTTCTGGCCTGGGCGGGGGGGGAGGGGCTCTTCCTCACCCCCGCGGAAGGGGAGGTGGCCCGCCTGGAGGCCACCCGCCTCCCCTTCCCTACCCCCGCACTACCAGGTTGAGGATCCGCCCCGGCACGTAGATCTCCTTCACGATCTCCTTGCCCTCCAGGTGGGCCTGGACGTTCCGCACCTTCTTGGCCTCGGCCAGGGCCACCTCCAGGGGGGCGTCCTTGGGGATGCGGATGGTGCCCCGCACCTTCCCGTTCACCTGGACGGCCACCTCCACCGCCTCCTCCTCCAGGGCCTTCTCGTCCAGCTCCGGCCAGCCCGCCTCAAAGAGGCTATCCGGCCAGAACCAGTGCCAGATCTCCTCCGCAATGTGGGGGGCGAAGGGGAAGAGCATCTGCAGGTAGTAGCGGACCGCGGTGCGGTAGACGGGGGTCACGGGGTTTTCCCGCCGGTACTCGTAGAGGGCGTTCAAAAACTCCATGAGGGCGGCGATGGCGGTGTTGAAGCGCAGGGCCTCGAGGTCGTCCGTGACCTTCTTCAGGGTGCGGTGGAGCTTGGCGTAAAGGGCCCGCTCCGCCCCCTCCAGGGCCTCCGCCTGGAAGACCCCCGAGGTGGCTAGAAGGGCCTCCCGGTCCTCCGCCACCCGGCGCCAGACGCGGTTCAGGAAGCGCCAGGCCCCCTGCACCCCCTCCTCCGTCCAGACCATCTCGTTCTCCGGAGGCGCGGCGAAGAGGATGGTGATGCGGGCGATGTCCGCCCCCTCCTCCTTCACAAAGGGCCCCACCATGACCCCGTTGCCCTTGGACTTGCTCATCACCGCGGGCTTCCAGAGGTGAAGGGTGCCGTCGGGGTGGGGGCGGAGCTCGGCCCCCATCTTCTTCACCTCCTCCAGGGAAAGCTCCCGCTCGGGGGTTTCCAGGAGGATGCGGGTGGGCTCGGGGAGGAGGACCCTATCCCCCTCCACCCTCACCTCGCCGAAGTCCGTCCAGGCCATCACCATCCCCTGGGTGAAGAGGCCCTGGAAGGGTTCTTCCACCTTCACCATCCCCAGGTCGTGGAGGAACTTGGTGAAGAAGCGGCTGTAGAGGAGGTGCAATACCGCGTGCTCCACCCCGCCGATGTACTGGTCCACGGGCATCCAGAAGTCCGCCTTCCCGGGGTCAAAGGGCAGGCGGTCGTTCTTGGGGTCGGTGTAGCGCAGGTAGTACCAGCTGGAGTCAAAGAAGGTGTCCATGGTGTCCGTGTCCCGCCGGGCGGGGCCGCCGCACTTGGGGCAGGAGGTCTCGTAGAACTCGGGGTGGGCCTCCAGGGGGCTTTTCCCCTTGGGGCGGATGTCCTCCACATCCTTGAGGTCGGGGAGGAGGACGGGAAGCTCCTCCTCGGGCACGGGCACCACCCCGCACGCCGGGCAGTGGACCATGGGGATGGGGGTGCCCCAGTAGCGCTGGCGGCTGATGAGCCAGTCCCTTAGGCGGTAGGTGACCCGGGCCCGCCCGAGGCCTTTCTCCTCCAGCCAGGCGATGACCCTCTTCTTCCCCTCCTCGCTCGGGGTGCCGTCAAAGGGCCCCGAGTTCACCATGACCCCGGGCTCCTCGTAGGCCGCCTCGAGGGGCTCAGGCAAAGGGTCCCCGGGCCGCTCGATCACCTTGCGGATGGGGAGGCCGAACCTCTTCGCGAACTCAAAGTCCCGGGCGTCGTGGGCCGGCACGGCCATGATGGCCCCGGTGCCGTAGCCGTAGAGCACGTAGTCCGCGGTCCAGATAGGGATGCGCTCCCCGGTGGCGGGGTTCAGGGCGTAGGCCCCAAGGAACACCCCCGTCTTCTCCCGCCCCTCCGCCTGGCGCTCGATCTCCGTCTTGCGCTTGGCGGCCTCCACGTAGGCCTGGACCTCGGCCTTCCGCTCGGGGGCCGCGAGCTCCAGGGTGAGGGGGTGCTCCGGGGCCAGGACCATGAAGGTGGCCCCGAAGAGGGTGTCGGGCCGGGTGGTGAAGACGGTGATGGCCTCCTCCCGCCCCTCTATGGGGAAGCGGATCTCCGCCCCTTCCGAGCGGCCGATCCAGGCCCGCTGCATGGCCTTCACCTTTTCCGGCCAGTCCAGGCCCTCCAGGTCCTCAAGGAGCCTCTCGGCGTAGGCGGTGATGCGCAGGTACCACTGCTCCAGCTCCCGCTTCTCCACGGGGGTGTCCTCGTGCCGCCAGCAACGGCCCTCCACCACCTGCTCGTTGGCCAGCACGGTCTGGCACTTGGGGCACCAGTTCACGAGGCCCTTGGCCCGGTAGGCCAGGCCCTTCTCCCACATCTTGATGAAGAGCCACTGGTTCCAGCGGTAGTAGTCGGGCTCGCAGGTGGTCACCTCCCGGTCCCAGTCGTAGAGGATGCCCATGAGCTCCAGGCTCTCCTTGGCCTGGCGGATGTTCTGGTAGGTCCAGTCCCGGGGGTGGAGGCCGAACTTAAGGGCGGCGTTCTCCGCGGGCAGGCCAAAGGCGTCCCAGCCCATGGGGTGGAGGACCTGAAAGCCCTGCACCCGGCGGAAGCGGGCCAGGACATCCCCCATGGTGTAGTTCTTCAGGTGGCCCATGTGCAGGTCTCCCGAGGGGTAGGGGAACATGACCAGGACGTACTGCTTCTTCCCCTCCTCCCGGGCCTTCATGAAGCCCTTTTCCTTCCAGAAGCGCTGCCATTTGGGCTCTATGGCGTGGGGGTTGTACTTTTCCATTCCCTCCTCCCAAAAAAACCCTTCCCTCTTGGGGAAGGGACGGCCCAGGCCCCTCCCCGTTCAGGGGTGTAGCCTGGCCGGGCGCATGGCTCCATCATACGCCTTTTCGCCGGGGGGTGAAAAAACCCCCGGGGTTTTCCCCGGGGGCCAGGAAGGCTTCGGCGTTACTTCTTCTCCTCCTCGAGGCCCAGGCTCGCCAGGAGGTCGCCGTAGAGGTCGCCCAGCTTCACGCTGGCGCTGGCGGTGGGCACGGCGGAGGCGTCGTAGAGGTTGTACTCGGCCACCGCCCCGTACTCGTACTCCCGCCTCTCCTCCCGACGGCCGCCGGGCTTGCGCTTGCCCCGCTCCCGCTCCTTGCCCTTTTGGGGCTTGCGGGGCCTTTCCTCCACCTCCTTGGGGGGCGGAGGGGGAAGGAGGCGCTTGCGGGAGAGGGAAACCCGCTGCTCGGTGGGGTCTATGTTCAGGACCACCACCTCCAGCTCGTCCCCCTTCTTGAAGAGGGCCGCGGGGTTCTCCACCCGCTGGTAGTCCAGCTCGGAGACGTGGACCAGGCCCTCGATGCCGGGCTCAATCTCCACGAAAACCCCGAAGTCCGTCACCCCCGTGACCCGGCCCTTGACCACGGTGCCCGGGGGGTACTTCTCCACCAGAAGCTGCCAGGGGTCGGGCTGGGTCTGCTTGAGGCCCAGGGAGAGCCGGCGCTCCGCCGGGTCCAGCCTGAGGACCACCGCCTCCACCTCGTCCCCCTCCTTCACCACCTCGGAGGGGTGCTTGGGCCGCTTGGTCCAGGAGAGCTCGGAGATGTGGATGAGGCCCTCGAGGCCCGGCTCCACCTCCACGAAGGCCCCGAAGGGGGTGAGGCTCACCACCCTCCCCCGTACCCGGGTGCCCACGGGGTACTTCTCCGCCACCGTGGTCCAGGGGTCGGGGATGAGGGCCTTGATGGAGAGGTTGACCCGCTCCTTCTCGGGGTCCACGGAGAGGACCTTGGCCCGGACCTTTTCCCCTTTGCGGATGACCTCCCGGGGGTGGTTGAACCGGCCCCAGGTGATCTCCGAGCGGTGCACGAGCCCGTCCACCGGCCCCAGGTTCACGAAGACCCCGAAGTCGGTCACGTCGGCCACGGTGCCCTCCACCTCCTGGCCGGGCTCGAGGCTCTGCAGGAAGGCCTGCTTGGCCCTCTTCTGCTCCTCCTCCAGGACCGCCCGGCGGGAGAGGATCACCCGGCCCTTCTTGCGGTGGAACTCAATGATCTTGGCCAGGATCGTCTGGCCCACGTACTCGTCCAGGTTGGGGATGCGCCTAAGGTCCAGCTGCGAGGCGGGGATAAAGGCCTGAACGCCGTCCAGCTCGGCGACCACGCCCCCCTTCACCTTTTCCTTGACGGTGACGGTGACCGGCTCGCCCTTTTCATACAGGGCCTGGATGTGGTCCCAGTGCTCGGTGGACTCCACCTTCTTCCGGGAAAGGATCACCTGCCCGGTCTCGGGGTCCACCCGCAGGACCTGGACCCGGACCTCATCCCCGGGCTTCAAAAGCCCCTTGAGCTCCTCCTCGGGGAGGGGCTTGGAGGTGATCTGGTTGAAGGGGATGATGCCCTCTACCTTGGTGCCGATGTCTACCGCCACACCGTCCGAACCCACAAAGACCACTTGGCCCGTGAGGATCTGCCCGGGACGCACCCGCTTGTCCAACCTGGCCCCGGTCTCCTGAAGGGCCTCTTCCATGCTGAAGGTCTTTTCTGGGGTCTGGGTCGCCTTGTCTTCCATCCGCCTCGTTCCTCCTCTTCGCGCCTTCTTTAAGAAGGCGGGCGCCTTAGCGCTCGTCCACACGAAAAGGAGGGGGAGAACCCCAACTCCCCTCGCGTGGACCGGCCCCGAAGGGCATACCCTTCCCTTATACCACGGGGCGGGCCTCTTGCCAAGGGGTGTCCCCAAACCCTTGACGAGGAAAAGGCTTCTCGCTAGACTAACGGATGCGTGCGGGGGCGATTAGCTCAGCTGGTCAGAGCGCACGCCTGATAAGCGTGAGGTCGGTGGTTCAAGTCCACCATCGCCCACCAAAGGCCCCGCTCCTCTGGGCGGGGTTTAACTTTTTGTATTCCCTTACGAAAAGCCCCCGCCCTGGGGCGGGGTGTTGGTGGGCCGTGCAGGACTTGAACCTGCAACCAACCGGTTATGAGCCGGCCGCTCTGACCGATTGAGCTAACGGCCCAGGCCAAGGATTTATTTTAGCATAGGCCCGTCGTCCTTTGGGGTCCAGCGCGCCCCGTCGCGGGCCTGGTACTTGGCCATAACCTTTCGGAAGGCCCGTTCCAGGTCAATCCCCTGGCTGTTGGCCAGGGAAACGAGGACGAAAAGGAGGTCCCCCACCTCCTCCTCCAGGTCCCCCTCCTCCTCCCCGGGCTTGGGGGTCTTCCCGTGCCGGTGGGCCAGAACCCGGGCCACCTCCCCCAGTTCCTCCGCAAGCCGGGCCAGCATGAGGAGGGGCGGGAAGTAGCCCTCCTCAAACCGGCCAATCCAGGCGTCCACCTCTTTCTGGGCTTCGGCGAAGGTAAGGCCCATGCCCCCTAGCCTACGCTAAGATGCCCCCATGCAGGCCCTCGCCCTCATCGCCCACGATGCCAAGAAGGAGGAGATGGTGGCCTTCTGCCTGGCCCACCGCCCCCTCCTCGCCCGCTTTCCCCTCCTGGCCACGGGCACCACGGGGGCCCGGATAGAGGAGGCCACCGGGCTTCCCGTGGAAAGGGTCCTCTCGGGGCCCCTCGGGGGGGACCAGCAGATCGGGGCCCGGGTGGCGGAGGGGAAGGTCCTGGCGGTCTTCTTCTTCCAAGACCCCCTCACCCCCAAGCCCCACGAGCCCGACGTCCAGGCCCTCCTAAGGGTGTGCAACGTCCATAACGTCCCCATCGCCACCAACCCAAAGGCGGCGGAGGCCCTCCTCTTTTGGCTCGGGACACACGCCCCCTAGGAGGGGGCTTTTATAATGGAGCATGGACCTCCTCTCGGCCAAAGCCCTTCTGGAAGCGGGGAAGACCACCCCCTTAGACCTTTTGGAAGAGGCCCTGGAGCGGGCCCGGGCCTTCCAGGACCGGAACGCCCTGGCCTACCTGGACGAGGAAGCCGCCAGGCAAGAGGCGTTGGCCCTCACGGAGGAGCTCCGCCAGGGGCGGCTTAGGGGGCCCCTCCACGGCCTTCCCCTCACGGTGAAAGACCTCTTCCCCGTGCGGGGCATGCCCACCCGGGCGGGCACCCGGGCCCCCCTTCCCCCCCTTCCCGAGGAGGCCCGGGCGGTGGGGCGGCTGCGGGAGGCGGGGGCCCTCCTCTTCGCCAAGACCAACATGCACGAGATCGCCTTAGGGATCACGGGGGAAAACCCCTGGACCGGCCCCGTACGCAACGCCCTGGACCCCACCCGCCAGGCCGGGGGTTCCAGCGGGGGGAGCGCGGTGGCCGTGGCCCTGGGGATCGGGCTCGCCTCCTTGGGCTCGGACACCGGGGGGTCCATCCGCATCCCCGCGGCCTTCAACGGGGTGGTGGGCTTCAAGCCCTCCTACGGCCGGGTGAGCCTCGAGGGCGCCCTCCCCCTCTCCCGCTCCACGGACCACGCGGGGCCCATCGCAAAGACGGTGCGGGACGCCCACTTCCTCACGGAGATCCTGGCCGGGGAGGCCATCCCCCTGGAAGGCCCCCAGAACCCCACCTTCGGGGTGCCCCTGGACTTCCTGGAGGGGCGGCTTGGGGTGGGGGTGCGGAAGGCCTTCCAAAGGCTTTTGGAAGACCTTCCGGGCCTTAGGGCCGAGGTGCGGGAGGTGTCCTTGCCCCTACGGAGCGCCTATGAGGTCTACACCCGGCTCACCCGCTACGAGGCGGCCCGCATCCACGAAAAGGCCCTTAAGGAGCACCCCGAGGGCTTCTCCCCCCAGGTGCGCCTCGCCCTGGAGGAAGGGCTCAAGCTCACGGAGAAGGACTACCGGGACGCGGTGGCCGAGCGGGAGGCCCTGAGGCTGGAGCTCGCCAAGGCCCTCCGGGGGGTGGACGCCCTCCTCCTCCCCACCCAGCCCCTCCCCGCCCCGCCCCTGGGCACGGAGGTGGTGGAGCTGGAGTCCGGCCCCAAGAGCCACCGGGAGGCCTTCATCACCCTCACCCTCCCCTTCAGCCTCCTGGGGGTGCCCACCCTCACCCTGACCTTTGCCCGGGTGGAGGGGATGCCCGTGGGGGTGCAGGTGGTGGGGCCCTACGGGGAGGACGGCCGGGTCCTGGCCATAGGGGGGTGGCTGGAGGCGCGCCTCCGGTAGGTCAGGCCAGCCACAGGTAGAGGAAGCCCAGGCCGAGGAGGGTGAGGGGCAGGCCGAAGCGGAGGTGGGTCCACACGTCCAGCCGCACCCCCTCCCGCCCGGCCCCCTCGGCCACGATGAGGTTGGCCACGCTGGCCAGCAGGGTGAGGTTCCCCGCCAGGGTGCTCCCCCCGGCGAGGAGGAGCCAGGCCTCCTTCCCCTCCACGTGCCCCGCAAGGAGGAGGACCGCGGGCACGTTGGAGATGAGGAGGGAAAGGAGGGTGGAGGAAAGGAGCAGGCCCAAAGGGGTCTCGGCCAAGGGGAGAAGCCCCTCGGCCAGGCCCAGCCGCCGCACCCCCTCCGTGAGGACGAAAAGCCCGCCGAACATCACGAGAAGCTCCCAGTCCACCCGTAGGAAAAAGCGCTCGGAGCGGAGCCTGCGGGTGAAGAGGAGGAGCCCCGCGGCCACCAGGGCCCCCTGGGCCATGGGGTAGCCCAGGAGGAAGGCCAGGAGGAGGCCCAGGGTGACCAGAAGCCCCTTGCGGAGGAGGCCCGGATGGACCCGGGCCCGCACGGGGGGGAGGGGGGGCAGGGGCCTCAGGCTCCGCACCTCCGGGTAGAGGAGGGCGAGCAGGGCCACCTGGAGGAGGAGGCCGAAGAGGGCCACGGGGGAAAGGGCCCTTACGAAGTCCAGGTAGGAAAGCCCGGAGAGGCTCGCCACCACGATGTTCTGGGGGTTGCCCGTGGGAGCCATGAGGCTTCCCGTGTTCACCGCCCCCATGAGGGCCAGCAGGTAGGGGACGGGGTTGAGCCCGAGGCCCCGGGCAAGGCCGAGGAGGAGGGGGGTGAGGAGGAGGGCCATGGTGTCGTTGAGGAAGAGGGCGGAAAGCCCCCCCGCCCCCAAGGTGAGGAGGACGAGGAGGGCGAAGGGGGTCCTGGCAAGGCGTAAGAGCCCCCGCACGGCCAAGGCGAAGAAGCCCGCGTAGCCCAGCTGGGCGTTCAGGACCATGACCCCGAAGAGGAAGACCAGGGTGTGGGCGTCTAAAGCCCTCCAGGCCTCCTCCAGGTCTAAGGGGCCCAGGAGGACCAGAAAGCTCGCCCCCACCAGGGCCACCCCCGCCCGGTTCATGCGGTAGCCCGGCAGGCCCCCCAGGGCCAGGCCCAGGTAGGCCAGGAGGACCACCAGGAGGCTAAGGGCCTCCATAGAGCCGGGCCTCGAGGCGGGCCTTCACCGAAGGCCACTCCTCGCGGAGGATGCTATAGATCACGTCGTCGCGAAAGGTGCCGTCCTTGAGCCTGCGGTTCCTGCGAAGCACCCCCTCCCGCACCGCCCCCAGGGCCTCCAGGGCCCTTTGGCTCCGCTCGTTTTGGAGGTGGACCTTGAACTGCACCCTTTCCGCCCCCAAGGCCTCAAAGGCGTGGCGGAGGAGGAGGTACTTGGCCTCCTTGTTGGCGGGGCTTCCCCAGAAGGGCTTGAAGAGGAGGGTCCCGAGCTCCAGCTTGCGGTTTACCGGGTCCGGGGCGATGACGGAGATCCGGCCCGCCACCTCGCCCCCTAGGAGGATGGCCCAGTTCACCCGGCCGGGCTCGGAGAGGAGGGCCCTAAGGTGGGCCTCCATCTCCTCCGGCCCCTCCGGGCGGTAGGACATGTAGCGGTAGATCTCGGGGTCAAAGTGGCGGAGAAAGGCGGGGAGGTGGGCCAGGCTTAGGGGCTCCAGGTCCACGTACCGCCCGGAAAAGCGCTCGGGGAACGCCCACATGCCCCCATTATGCCTTGGCGTCCTCGAGGCGCTCCTCGGCCTCCCGCACCACGGGGATGAGGTAGCCCAGAAGCCCCACCAAAACCCCCATCCCCCCAAAGAGGAGGAGCATGAGGGCGATGCCCTCCCCCTGCCCCCACCTCGGCCCGAAGACCCGGTCGGCCAGGACGCCGGAAAGGAGCATCCCTAGGGGATTGGCCATCCAGGCGATCATCCGCCGGGCGGCGAAGACCTTGCCCTGGACCTCCAGGGGCACCTTGGCCTGCCAGATGGCCTGGTTGGAGCCGTTCAGGAGGGGGATGAAGAAGCTCTCCCAGAAGCTCAGGAAGGCCCAGGCCCAGGCCCCCTCCACCGCCCCCAGAAGGGCCAGGCTCAGGCTGGAAAGGGCCATCCCCCAAAAGACCCCGTGGACCCGCTTTCTAGGCCCCCCCCAGAGGGAGAGGAAAAGCCCCCCCGCCACCCCCCCCACCCCCGCCGCGGAGCGCACCAGGGCCAAGGCCTCCTCGGAAAAGGCGGTCTTGGAGAGCACCATGGCGGGCAGGGCGGTGGCCGCCAGGCTGTAGAGGAAGTTCACGGCGAAGAACATGAGCTGAAGCCCCAAGAGGGGGGGCCTGGCCAGGATGTAGCGGAAGCCGAAAAGGGTCTCCTGGAGAAGGGAAAGCTGGGGTCCGGGGGCGGGCTTTGGGCTGGGGATGGCCACGAGAAGCAGGGTGGTCACCGCCGCCACCGCCCCAAGGAGCTCCAGGAGGAGAACCCCCCCAAGGCCCATGGGCTTCAGGAGGGCCGCCCCCAGGATGGGCCCCCCGATCCCCGCCAAGGACTCCGCCAGGCTTAAGAGGCCGCTGGCCCGGGCGTAGTCCTTCTTGTCCAGCATGGCGCTGATGCTGGCGGAAAGGGCCGGCCAGTGGAGGCTGGAAAGGGCCCCGGTAAAGGCGGAGACCAGGTAGAGGTGGAAGACCTGAAGCTCCCCCAAAAGGAAGAGGAGGAGGAGGAAGCCCGCGGCCACCCCCCCGCCCAGGTCGGAGAGGAAGAGGGCCCGCTTCCTGGGCCAGCGGTCCACCAAGGCCCCGGCCAAGGGGGAGAAGAGGAGGAGGGGCAGGAAGTGGAAGAAGGCGAGAAGGGAAAGGGTGGTGGCCAGGCCGGTCTTCTGGTAGGCGAAGAGGGTGAGGGCGAACCAGCTGGCCTCCCGGCCCAGAAGGGCCAGGGCCTGGCCCGCCCAGAGGAGGCGGAACGCGGCAAACCCCTGCACGGGGCCTAGTCTTCACCCCCTTCTACTCCAAGGGCAAGAGGGAGATTAGAGTAGGGCCATGCCCCACCGGGTGCAGAACCCCCTGGCGGCCCGCCTCCTCGCCGACCCCGAGTGGGCGGTGGCCCTGAAGCCCTTCATGAAAGGCCCGGCCAGCGTGAAGGACCTGGCCCAGGCCCAGGGCCTTGGCCTAAAGAAGGCCCACTACCGGGTCGTGCGCCTCCTCCAGGCGGGGCTTTTGCGGCCCGCGGGGCTCAAGCGGAGGGCGGGCCGCGCGGTGCGGCTCTACGAGGCCATAGACCGGGACTTCCTCATCCCCAAGGCCCTGGTGCCCCCGAGGGTCCTCGAGGCCCTGGAAGGGGCCCAAAGCTGGCAGAAGGACTTCGCCCAAGCCCTGGCCCGCTGGGAGCGGCAAAAGGGGGCCACCCTCCGGGTCTTCCTCAACGGGGAGGGGCTTTTGGAATGGGGGGAGGAGGAGGAGCCCGATCTCCTGGCGGAGGACCACCCCGCCCTCCTTAACCTTTGGTCTGCAGGGGTTTACCTAAGCCCCCAGGAGGCCAAGGCGCTGCAGCGGGAACTCCTGGCCCTCTACCACCGCTACGCCGCCTTGGGGCCTTCGGAGGGGCGGAGCCCCCACCTCGTCCACCTGGGCCTGGCCCCCCTTTAGGCCTCCCCCTTGAGGATGGCCTCGATGCGCTCCAGGGCCTCCTGGGGCAGGTCCACCCCCGCGGCCCCCAGGCTTTCCTTGATCTGCTCCGGCCGGGTGGCCCCGGTGATGGCGCTGGAGATGCCGGGAAGCCTCAAGACCCAGGCCAGGGCCAGCTGGGTGCGGGTGAGGCCGAGCTCGTCCGCCACCGCCTTAAGCTTCAAGACCTTCTTCCGGTTCTCCTCCGTGAGGAAGCGCTCGGCGAACTGGGGGTAGCGGGCGAAGCGGCTCTCCTCGGGGATCCCTGCGTCGTAGCGCCCGGTGAGCATGCCCATGGCCAGGGGGCTCCAGACCACCAGGCCCATCCCGAAGCGCTCCGCCTCGGGGAGGATCTCCCCCTCCACCCGCTCCCGGTAGAGCATGGAGTACTGGGGCTGCTCCACGATGGGGGGGTGGAGGCCGTTTTCCCGGGCAAAGGCCACGGCCTCGGCGATGCGGGCCGCGGGCCATTCCGAGGTGCCCCAGTAGAGGGCGTAGCCCTTCTCCACGATGGTGTGCATGGCGTAGACGATCTCCTCCATGGGCACCTCGGGGTCGTAGCGGTGGGCGAAGAAGAGGTCCACGTAGTCGGTTTTGAGGCGCTTTAGGCTTTTGGTGATGCTCTCCAGAAGGTGCTTCCGGGAAAGGCCCCGGTCGTTGGGGTCCTCGGACATGGGCCAGTAGGCCTTGGTGGAGAGGACCAGGGTGTGCCGGGGGAACTCCTTCAGGATCTCCCCCATGATCTCCTCCGCCAGGCCCTTGGCGTACACGTCCGCGTTGTCAAAGAAGTTCACCCCACCCTCGTAGGCGATCTTGACGATCTCCCGGACGGTCTCCTTGTCCTTCACCACGTCGCCGAAGGTGACCCAGGCCCCCAAGGAGATCTCGGAAACCTTGAGACCCCACTTGCCGAGCTTACGGTAGCGCATGGTTCCCATGAGGGGCAGTCTACCCCTTTCCCCGGAAGTTGACCAGCGGGTCAGTCCCCCTCCACCTCCAGCACCCCGGCCGGGGCCTGGAAGCCGATGGCCTTGTGGGTGCCGTCGCAAAAGGGCTTCCTAGAGGAACCCCCGCACCGGCAGAGGAAGACCCTGGGCTTCTCCAAAACCTCCTCCTTCTCCCCCACCCGCACCCGAAACCGCGCCCCCTCCACCCGGATGGGGCCGTTTTCCAGAAACTCCAGCCTCATAGGCCCAGTCTACCCCCAGGGGTGGTATACTCCGTCCAACTATGAAACGCCTCCTGCGTCTTTTGGGCTTAACCCTTGGCCTTTTGGGTCTCCTTGGGCTTTTCCTCCTCCTCGGGGGTTTCCTCTACCTAAGGGGCACCCTGCCCCAGACCGCGGGGCGGCTGAGCCTGAAGGGGCTTTCCGCTCCGGTAGAGGTGGAGCGGGACCGGCACGGGGTGGTGCGCATCCAGGCGCAAAACCTCAAGGACCTCCTCTTCGCCCAGGGCTTCGTCCACGCCCAGGAGCGGCTTTGGCAGATGGAGTTCCAAAGGCGGGTGGGCCAGGGGCGGCTTGCGGAGATCCTTGGGGAAGCCGCCCTTTCCCAGGACCGTTTCTTACGCACCTGGGGCTTTTACGAGGCCGCCAAGAAGGCCTACGCCCGCCTCTACCCCGAGGAAAAGGAGGCGGTGGAGGCCTACGTGGCCGGGGTGAACGCCCACCTGGCCTCCGGGGCCCCCCTCCCCCCGGAGTTCCGCCTCCTGGGCTTCCGCCCCGAGCCCTGGACCGGGCCCGACGTCCTGGTCTGGGCCAAGATGATGAGCTTTGACCTCTCCGGCAACTGGGAAGAGGAGCTCCTGCGCCACCGGCTCCTCGCCCGGGGGGTCAGCCCGGAACGGCTTTTGGAGCTCCTTCCCCCCTACCCCGAGGACGCCCCCACCATCCTGCAGGCAGGGGACCTAAACCTCCCCTTAGAGCGGGAGGAGGCCCCCTCCGCCCTCCTCCGGATGGCCCCGCCCCGTTTCCTCGAGGCCAGCAACAACTGGGTGGTCTCGGGCAGCCGCACCGCCACGGGGAAGCCCTTCCTGGCGGACGACCCCCACCTGGGCCTTTCCGCCCCCAGCCTCTGGTTCCTCATGGCCTTGAAGGCCCCAGGATTTTCCGTGATCGGCGCGAGCCTCCCCGGCGTCCCCGGCATCGTCATCGGGCGGAACGAGCGCATCGCCTGGGGGGTGACCAACGTGGGGGCGGACGTAGAGGACCTCTACCTCCTGGAGGACGTGGGGGGAAGGGGCTACCGGTACAAGGGCCAGGTGGTCCCCTACCGGGTGCGGGAGGAACGGATCCGGGTGAAGGGGGGGAAGGAGGAGGTCTTGAGGGTGCGGGAGACGGTCTACGGTCCCGTCATCACCGACGCCCTAAGGGACCCCCCCAAGACCCCCATGGCCCTCCGCTGGGTGAGCCTGGACGAGGAGGACCATATCCTAAAGGCCTACCTGGGGATAAACCGCGCGGGGAACTGGGAAGAGTTCTTGGAGGCCCTAAAGCCTTACTCCGCCCCCAGCCAGAACTTCGTCTACGCGGACGTGGAGGGGCACATCGGCTACGTGGCCCCCGGGAAGTTTCCCATCCGCCGGGAAGGGCACACGGGGATGGTGCCGGTGCCGGGGGACGGGAGCTGGGACTGGCTGGGCTACCGCCCCCCCGAGGCCTGGCCCCAGGTCCTGGACCCGGAGGAAGGCCTCATCGTCACCGCCAACCACAAGGTGACCCCAAAGGGCTTCCCCTACGCCCTCACCTACGACTGGGCCGAGCCCTACCGGGCGGAGCGGATCCTGGAGCTCCTTCGGGCCAAAGAGAAGCTCACCCTGGAGGACATGAAAGCGGTCCAGCTGGACCAGAAAAGCCTCCTCTACCGGGACTTCCGCCCCGTTCTAGAGCTCCTCACCCCCCTTTCGGAACGGAGCCAAAGGGCCCGGGAACGGCTCCTCGCCTGGGATGGGACCATGGGGAAGGACTCGGAGGAGGCCCTCCTCTTCGCCCTCTGGTACACGGAGCTCACCCGCCTGCCCGAAAAGGAGGTGGGGGAGCCCTACTGGGACGAGCCCCGCTACCTCCTGAAGGCCCTCAAGGAAGGGGACAGGAACTGCGACCAGGAGGGGACAGAGTACCGGGAGACCTGCCTGGACTTCGCCGCCCTCGCCCTGGAGCGGGCCCTGGACCGCAAGGAGGCCTTGGGGGTAAGGGCCTGGGGGGAGGTCCACCGGGCGGCCTTCCCCCACGCGGTCCTCACCCACACCCCCCTGAAGCGCCTCTCGGATCGAGGGGTGCCCTTCGGGGGGGACCGGTACACGGTGAACGTAGGGCCCTTTGACCCCGCCACCCTGCAGATGGCCCACGGCCCGAGCTACCGGCAGATCGTGGACCTCGCGGACCTCGAGGCCTCCTTGTTCATCCACCCCATGGGCCAGTCCGGGCACCTTCTCTCCCCCCACTACGCCGACCTCCTCCCCCTCTGGGAGAAGGGAAGCTACCTCCCCATGCGCCTTAAGGCCCCGGCCCGGAGCGTCCTCCTCCTGGAACCCGGCCGGTAGCCTAGCCCTTCCCCTCCCCGTTTTCCAGGCGCTGGAAGTGCTCCAGCACCTCCCGCACCTTCTCGTGCACCCAGTAGGCCCGGCGGCCGAAGAGGAGCTCTATGGCCTCGTCCGCCTCCTCCACCGCATAGAGGTGGAACCGCCCCCCCTCCACCGCCTCCACCACCTCGGGCCTGAGGACCAGGTGGGGCAGGTTGGCCCTGGGGAGGACCACCCCCTGGGTGCCGGTGAGGCCCAGGGTGCGGCAGACCCGGAAAAACCCCTCCACCTTTTCCGCCACCCGGCCCACGGCCAGGACCTTCCCCGTCTGGTCAATGGCCCCCGTCACCGCCAGGTCCTGCCGTAGGGGCAGCCCCGAAAGGGCGGAGAGGACCGCAAGGAGCTCCGCCAGGCCCGCGGAGTCCCCCTCAATCCCGCCGTAGCTCTGCTCAAAGACCAGGCTCACGGTGGCGGAAAGGGCCCCCAGCTCTGCGTACCGCCCCCGGAGGTACCCCGCCAGGGTGAGGACCGCCTTGTGGAAGACCTGCCCCCCGAGGCCCACCTCCCGGTCTATGGAGAGGATCCCCTCCCGCCCCGGGCCCGCCTGGGCAGTGATGCGCACCGGGCGGCCCGAGGGCAGGGGGCCTTCCAGGACCACCAGGCCGTTCACCTCCCCCACCCGCTCCCCGGCCACCTCCAGGGCCACCACGCCCTCCTTGAGCTCCTCCAGGTAGAGCTCCTCCTCCAGGCCAAACCGGTCCTCCCGGGCCCGGACCGCCCCCTCCACCGCCTGCCGGTCTAGGGGGTTCCCTTGGGCCAGGGCTTCCTTGGCCAGGTCCAGCACCCGGTAGAGGCGGGCGTCCAGCCGTTCCTTGTGCCCCGCCCAGCGCCGGGCCTCGTCCGCCAGGGCGGCCAGGCCCTCAGGGGTTACGGGGAGGCCCTCCTCCTCCAAAAACCCCCCCAGGTAGGCCACGTTCTCCTCCGTGTAGGGGATGTCGGGGCTAAACTCCACCCGGTAGGGGAAGAGCTCCAAAAACTCCTCGTCCTCCTCCAAAAAGGCCACGACCTCCGGGGGGCCCACCAGGAAGACCTGGGCCGTGAGGGGGGCGGGCTTGAGGCGGGGGCCCTTCACCTCGGGCCGGGGGGTGAGGGGCTCCACCTCCCCCCCCGCCAGGGCCCGCTTCAGGAGGGGGTAGCTCCCGAGCTCCCAAACCCGGTGGGCCTCGAGGACCAAAACCCCGCCCCCCGCCCGGAGGAGCGCCCCCGGGCGGAGGAGGCCCAGGTGGGTGGTGTAGGTTCCCTCCCGCACCTCGTACTCCAGGTGGCCGAAGAGCCGTTCCGGGGTGGGGTTGGGCTCGTAGACCACCCGCTCCCCCCCCTCCACCAGGAGGCGGGGGAGGAGGGCCCTAAGGTCCAGCTCCTCCTCCAGGGCCGCCGCCCGGAGGAGGCTTTCTAAAAGCCAGTCCAGATAGTGCCGGGCCTGGGGAAAGCGCTCCTTTAGGGCCTGGGCCTTGGGCGCCAGAACCCGCTCGGCAAACCCCCGCCTTAGGGCGGCCACCTCCGCCTGGGCCCGCTGGCGGATTTCCAAATAGCCCAACACCGTTTCCTCCAGCTGGGCGGAAAGCTCCGGGGGAAGAGGGCCCTGGCCCCTTAGGGTCAGGCCCTCGGCGCTTTCCTCCAGCTGGAAGCCCTCGGCCTTGGCCATCTCGGAGAGGGCCCTTAGGAGGGCCTCCGCCTCCTCCTCGTGGCGGGCCTCCACCAGGCTTTTGGCGTAGAGGAAGCCCTTCTCCCGGAAGAGGGCAGGGGTGAACTCCGCCAGCAGGGCCTCCACCCCCTCCAGAAGGGCCCGCCCCTCCCCAGGAGGAAGGAGGAGGGGAAAGGCCTCTTCGCCCAAGGGGAGGTAGAGAAGCTCTTCTTGGGGAAAACGCTTGCCTTTAAGGAGGGCGAGGAGACGGCGGCGCTTCCCCAGACCGCTCGGCCCCACCAGATACCCATGGCCCTTGGCCCTAAAGGCGGCCTCCAGGGCCCTCAAGGCCCTTTCCTGGCCGAAGAAGGGGGGGGCCTTCTTGGGTCGGATGGGGGGGGTGCGCCAGGCGAGGTCCTTCACCCGCATCGGCCCCCACTATACCCGGGTTCGGGCCTTTCCCGGGGTAAACTCAAGGGCAAAGGGGGTCTTATGGTCAAGGTGGAGGTTCTGGGGATGATCCTGGCGGGGGGGCAGGGAAGCCGCCTCTACCCCCTCACCGCCAAGCGGGCCAAACCCGCCGTCCCCTTCGGGGCCAAGTACCGCATCATTGATTTCGTCCTAAACAACTTCGTCAACTCCGGGATCTACTCCATCTACGTCCTCACCCAGTACAAGGCCCAGTCCCTCACGGAGCACATCCAGCGCTACTGGCGCTTCGGGGCCTTCTTGGAGGACCACTTCATCCTCCTGGTCCCCGCCCAGATGTACCGCTACGAGGAGCTTGGGCCCGTGTGGTACCGGGGAACGGCGGACGCCATCTACCAGAACCTCCACCTGGTGCAGAACCACGCCCCGGAGGCGGTGGCCATCTTCGGGGGGGACCACATCTTCAAGATGAACGTCCGCCACATGCTGGAGTACCACTACGAGAAGCGGGCGGACATCACCATCGCCACCTACCCCGTGCCCCTCTCCGAGGCGAGCCGCTTCGGGATCCTGCAGGTGGACGGGGAGTGGCGGATCACCGAGTTCCGGGAAAAGCCCAAGGACCCCAGGCCCATCCCCGGCAAGCCCGAGCTGGCCCTGGCCTCCATGGGCAACTACATCTTCCGCACCGAGGCCCTCTTTGAGCTCCTGGAGGCGGACGCCAAGGACGAGGCCAGCAGCCACGATTTCGGCAAGGACGTGATCCCCAGGGCCCTTAAGGAGGGGTATCGGGTCTTCGCCTACGATTTCCACCGCAACCCCATCCCCGGCCAGGAGGGCCCCAACCTCTACTGGCGGGACGTGGGCACCCTGGACGCCTACTTTGAGGCCAGCATGGACCTGGTCAAGGTCATCCCCGAGTTTGACCTCTTCAACCCCGAGTGGCCCCTGCGCACCGCCAACCTCTTCAGCCCCCCGGCCAAGTTCGTCCACGAGGCGGGCGAACGGGTGGGCCGGGCCTTAAACAGCCTCCTCGCCGGGGGGGTCATCGTGAGCGGGGGGACGGTGCGGGAGTCCGTGCTCTTCCGCCGGGTACGGGTGAACTCCTATAGCCTGGTGGAACGCTCCGTCCTCTTTGACGACGTGGAGGTGGGGCGCTACTGCCGCATCCGAAACGCCATCGTAGACAAGGGGGTCAAGATCCCCCCCCACACGGAGATCGGCTACGACCTCGAGGCCGACCGGGCGCGGGGCTTCACCGTAACCCCCGAGGGCGTGGTGGTGGTGCCCAAGGGCTACCGCTTCTAGCCATGGAGAAGCACCCCGGCAAGCTCTTCTACCGCCTAAGCCGCCTAAGCCCCGGGGACGAGCTCCCCCTAAAGCGCAGGCCCCGGGCCAAGGTCTACGCCAACCCCCTGGAGGTCCAGGCCCTCCCGCCCCCCAAGGGGGAGGGTGGGCCTGGGCTTTTCCGCACCCTGGCCCTCTTCCGCCCCGAGCTTCCGGAGCTTGGGGCCTCCTTGACCCTTAACGACCTCTCCCAGCTCCTCACCCCCCTCTCCGAACGGGAGGGCCACCGGGGCTTCCCCTCCGCGGGGGAGGCCTACCCCTTGGAGGTCTACCTGGTCCTCCAGAGGGTCCAAGGGGTCTTCCCCGGCACCTACCACTACTTTCCCAAGGAGCACCAGCTCTCCCAGCTGGCCTCGGGGGTGGACCAGGCCGCCTGGCGGGAGGCCCTCTTGGGCCTGCCCGTGGAGCGGGCCGCGGCCCTCCTCGTCCTCACCCTGGTGCCGGAGCGGAGCGAGGCCTTGTTTGGAATAAGGGGGTACCGGTATGCTCTCCTCGAGGCGGGCTATGCGGGCGGATTGGTGCTCCTCCTGGCCTCGGGCCTTGGGCTTGCCGCATACCCCGCGGCCACCTTTTACGACGGGGAGGTGGCCCGCCTCCTGGCCCTCCCGGAGGGGGAGCACCCGGGTCTGGTGATTCTCTTGGGGCGTTAGCGAATCTATTATGGCCAGGATTCTTTTGGTGGAAGACGATGCCCAGGTGGGCGAGCTGGTGAAGCGGTTTTTGGAAAAGGAGGGGCTTGAGGTGGTGTGGGCCCGCTCCGGGCGGGAGGCCTTCCATGCCCTGGAGGGGTTCCGGCCGGACCTGGTGGTCCTGGACCGGGGCCTGCCCGACATGGAGGGCCTGGAGGTCCTAAAGGGCCTGCGGGACCTGGACCCCCTCCTTCCCGTCCTCCTCCTCACGGGCCGCACCGATGAGGAGAGCCGGGTGGAAGGCCTTCTAGAGGGGGCGGACGACTACCTGGGAAAGCCCTTCTCCCTCCGGGAGCTCCTCGCCCGCATCAAGGCCCTCCTCCGCCGGGCGGGGAAGGGCGGAAGGCGGGCCTTCGGGCCCTTGGAGCTGGACCTCGAGGCGGGGCAGGTCTACCTGGAAGGCCGCCTCCTCAAGCTCTCCCCCACGGAAACCCGCCTCCTCTTCGCCCTGGCCCAGGCCCCGGGACGGGTCTACACCCGGGAGGAGCTTTTAGAAAGGGTCTGGGGGCCGGACTACGAGGGCTCGGAGCGGGTGGTGGACGCCTACATCCGCCTCCTTCGGAAGAAACTGGGGGACGATGCGGACGAGCCCCGCTTCATTGAGACCGTGGTGGGGATGGGCTACCGCTTCCTGGGGGAGGTGTGGAACGGGTCTTCGTCTACGGCACGCTGAAGCGGGGGGAGCGGAACCACGGCCTGGTGGCCCCCTACCTCCTCCGGGCCCTTCCCGGGTGGGTGGAGGGGTTTAGCCTTTTCGCCCTGGAGGCGGGGGAAGGGCGCCCCTACCCCTACCCGGCCATGGTGCCGGGCGGGGGGCGGGTCTTTGGGGAGGTCCTTTTCCTCAAGGAGGAGGCCCTCCCCCTCCTGGACGAGCTGGAGGAGGAGGGGCGGGAGTACCGGCGGGTGAGGGTTCGGGTGGAGACGGAGGAGGGGCCTTTGGCGGCCTGGGCCTACCTTTACCTGGAAGGGTTGGAGGGGGCAAGGCCCCTGCCGGAAGGGGTGTGGAGAGGGTGAGGGTGCTCCTGGTGGCCGCGGAGGCCTTCCCCCTGGTGAAGGTGGGGGGGCTTGGGGACGTGGTGGGGAGCCTGCCCAAGGCCCTGAAGCCTCTCGGGGTGGAGGCCACCGTCCTCCTCCCCTGGCACCAAGGCCTCGAGGCCCGGCGGGTGGGGGCGGTGGCCTTCCCCTTTGAGGGGCGGGAGGAGGTGGCCGCCCTGGGGGAGCGGGTGGAGGGGGGGGTGCGCTTCCTCCTCCTGGGCCTGCCCGACTTCGCCCAGGGAAGGGTCTACGGGGAACCGGACGACGGGCGGCGCTACGTGCGCTTCGCCCTGGCGGCCTCGAGGCTAAAGGGCTTTGACCTCCTCCACGCCCACGACTGGCACGCCGCCCTCCTCCCCCTCCTCACCCCCACCCCTGTGGTCTACACCATCCACAACCTGGCCCACCAGGGGCTTCTATCCCCGGAGGACTTCTTCCGCTGGACCGGGCTTCCATGGAGCCTTTTCCACATGGAGGCCCTGGAGTTTTACGGAAAGGTGAACCTCATGAAGGGGGGCATCGTCTTCGCCCGGAGGGTCACCACGGTGAGCCCCTCCTACGCGGAGGAGATCCAGACCCCCGCCTTCGGGGAGGGGCTGGACGGGGTGTTGCGCAGGCACGCCCACAAGCTCCGGGGCATCCTGAACGGCCTAGACACGGAGGTCTGGAACCCGGCCCAGGACCCCCACCTCCCCGCCCCCTACAGCCGCGAAAACCCCGAGGGGAAGGAAAAGGCCAAGGCCCACCTCCAGGCCCTCACCGGCCTCAAGCCCCCCATCCTGGCCGCGGTGAGCCGCCTGGACCGGCAGAAGGGCCTGGACCTGGTCCTCGAGGCCCTGCCAAGGCTACTGGAGCTCGGCTTCAGCCTCTACGTCCAGGGGGTGGGGGATGGGGCCCTGGAGGAGGCCTTCCGGAGGGCCATGGAGGCCCACCCCGGAAGGGTCCACTTCCACGGGGCCTACGACGAGGCCCGGGCCCGCCTGGCCTACGCGGGGGCCGACGCCTTCCTCATGCCCAGCCGCTTTGAGCCCTGCGGCCTGGGGCAGATGATCGCCCAGCGCTACGGCACGCCCCCCGTGGTGCGGGCCGTGGGGGGGCTTAAGGACACGGTGGAGGATGGGGCGACGGGGGTCCAGTTTAGCCTCCCCCACCCCGAGGGCCTCCTCTACGGCGTCCTCCGCCTCTTCCGCTTAGGCCCGGAGGCCATGGGCCTACGGGGCATGGCCAAGGACTTCTCCTGGGCGGGCCCGGCCCGGGCTTACCTTCAGGTCTACCGGGAGGCCTTAGGCTAAGGGGGATGGTGGACGAGCTTAAGGCCCGCGCCCTAAGGGGGGACGGCGAGGCGGAGGCCCTCCTCCGCTTCCTCCATCTCCTCCGCTCCAAGCGCTACCTCGAGGCCCGCCGCTACGCGGAAGGTTTCCCCGAAGGGCTAAGGGCGCGCCTCCTGGAGGGGCTAGCCCGCCTGGAAGAGGCCCCCGAGGCCCTGGAAGACCCCCTCTTCCTGGCGGAAAAGGAGGTGGTCCTGGGGGTGGGAAGGGCCCTAAGGGGGGACAAGGAGGGGGCGGAAGGGCACTTCCAAAAGGCCCTCGCCCTGGACCCCGAACACCCCCGGGCCCTGGTGAACCTGGCCAACCTCCACCTGGAGCGGGGGGAGGTGGCCCAGGCGGAGGCCCTCTACCTAAAGGCCCTGAGGCTCGCCCCCGACCTCCCCCTGGTGCACGAGAACCTGGCGGCCCTCTATAGGAAAAAGGGGGACCGGGAGCGGATGGTGCAGCACCTCAAAAAGGCCCAGCGCCTGAAAATGCGCCCCCCCGTCCTAGACCCCCTCACGGGCCAGGAAAAGCGGCCCTTCCGCATCCCCCTTTGGGCCCTTTTCCTCCTCCTCGCCCTCCTCCTCTACCTCCTCCAGAAGCGCTAGGGCCTGCTCCAGCGCCCTTAGGCTCCGCCCCTCGGAGAGGAGGCGCCGCCAGAGCCGCCCCCGGGGCCTACCCCGGAAGAGGGTTAGGAGGTGGCGGAGCACGGCCCAAGGGGGGGTGCCCCGGAAGGCTTCCTCCTCCAGGTAGGCCCGCATGGCCCGGGCCACCTCGAGGCGGGTCTTGGGCCTATGGGCAAGCCCAAACACCCTCCGGTCCGCCTCGGCCAGGACCATGGGGTCCTCGTAGACCGCCCGGCCCATCATGACCCCGTCCACCCGCCGGAGGTGGAAAAGGGCCTCCTCCAGGGTGCGCACCCCCCCGTTGGTCACGAAGGTGAGGTGGGGGAAGTCCCCTTTCAGGCGGTGGACCCACTCGTGCTTGAGGGGGGGGATTTCCCGGTTCTTTTTCGTAGAGAGGCGGAGGAGGGCGCTCCGGGCGTGGACGATGAAGACCCCCACCCCCGCCTCGGCGAAGCGCTCCACCTTCTGGGCGAGCTCGGGGTAGGTTTCCTGGCCCTCGAGGCCCAGGCGCATCTTCACGCTGACCGGCACCCCCACGGCCCCCACCATGGCCCTAAGGATCTCCGCCACCCGGAGGGGGTCGGAAAGGAGGCAGGCCCCGAAGCCCGCCTCCTGGGCCTTCTCCGAGGGGCAGCCCAGGTTGAGGTTGATCTCGTCGTAGCCGTAGGCCTCCCCGATCTGGGCGGCCTCGGCCAGGGTCCTGGGGTCCGAGCCCGCAAGCTGCAGGGCGATGGGGTGCTCCTCCTTTCGGAAGAAGAGGAGCCGTTCCCTTGGGCCCTTAAGCACCGCCTGGTCCACGGTCATCTCCGTGTAGAGGCGCACCCTTTGGCTTATCTGGCGGACCAGGTAGCGGAAGTGCCGGTCCGTCCAGTCCACCATGGGGGCCAGGGAGAGGCGGTGGTCATCCACCCAGGACCTCCTCCGGCGGGATGGGCCTCGGCATGCGGAAGGCGATCTCCTCCCACTCCCCTTCCTCCATCACCCGGAGGTCCGGATTCCTGGCCCTCAGGTGGGCCAAAAGCTCCTCCACCAGGTCCTCGGGGGTGCTGGCCGCGGAGGTCACCCCTAAGCGCTCCACGCCGTCAAGCCACTCCTCCTTAAGCTCCCGCACGCTCTCCAGCCTGTAGGCCCGGCCCACGAGGCGCTGGGCCAGCTCAAGAAGCCGCATCCCGTTGGAGGAGTGGGGGCTTGAGAGGACCAAAAAGGCCTCCACTTTGGGGGCGATCCGCTTCACCGCGTCCTGGCGGTTCTGGGTGGCGTAGCAGAGGTCCTTGCGGGCGGGCACCACCAGCTTGGGGAAGCGGGCCTTCAGGATCTCTATGGTCTTCAAGGTGTCGTCCACGCTCAAGGTGGTCTGGGTGAGGACCACCACCCGCTCGGGGTCCGGCACCTCCACCGTGTGGGGGTCCGCCAGGCGGGGGTCCCGGCCCACGTGGGTGTGGACGGCCACCAGGATGGTCCTCTCCGGGGCCTCCCCGTAGGTGCCCTTCACCTCCTGGTGGTCCGCGGAGTCCCCGATGAGGAGGATCCAGTACCCCTCCTCCGCGTAGCGGCGGGCCTCGGTGTGGACCTTGGTCACCAGGGGGCAGGTGGCGTCCAGCAGGGTGAGGCCCATGCGGGCCGCCTCCTCCCGCACCTGGGGGGGGTGGCCGTGGGCCGAGAGGACCAGGTAGGGGGCCACCTGTTCCCCCAAGGCGGGAATCTCCTTCAGGTCCTCCACGAACCGCACCCCCTTGGACCTAAGCCGCTCCACCACGGTCTTGTTGTGGACGATCTCGTGGTAGACCACCAAAGGGCCCTCCCCACCGTAGCGGCTAAGCGCCTCCTCCACGGTGCGGATGGCCATGACCACCCCGGCGCAAAACCCCCTGGGCCGGGCCAGGTAGACCTCCCTAAGGCGCCCCTGCATCCCGCCCATTCTAGGACCCCCGGGGCGGAAGGGTGGGGTCCAGGTCACCCTTAAGCACCCCCTCGGCCAGGGCCCGGGCCCAGGGGGTGGGGTTCCGCTCCAGGGCCTTCCTGGCCGTGGCCCGCCCCTTCCCCCCTGGCCGGAAGGCCTCCTGGGCCAGGGCCAGGAGGGCCAGGGCGGCGCTGGGGAAGGGGAGGCCCGCCCCTTCCAGGAGGCCAAGCCCCTCCCCGTAGGCGTGGAGGGCCGCCCGGGCCTCCCCCCTAAGGAGGGCCTCGCTCCCCCGCTGGAAGGCCCGGGCCACCCGGAGGAGCCCCTCCCCCTCCACCAGGGGCTCCCCCGCCTCCGCGGAACGGTGGGCGGCCTCAATGAGCCGCTCCAAGGCCAGGGGCTCCAGGGGGTTGGCGTACCGCCCGAAAAGCGGGGCGAACCAGGAGAGGCGAAGGGGCCTTAGGAGGCGGAAGGTCTCCCCCTGGATCTCCACCTCCTCCCCCAGGGCCTTCAGGATGGGGACGAGCGCGGGAAAACGGGCCCGCACCTCCTCCCGCTTGGCCTCCCCCTGGAGGGCCAGGAAGTAGAGAAAGGCCTCTACCCCTCCCACCGCTCCACTTCCTTGTAGTGCACCAGAACGGCGAAGAGGGGGGAAGGCCCCCCGCCCACGCTAAAGCGGACCTCCACCAGGACCACGTCCTCGGGGAGCTCCTCCACGAAGCGGTTCAGGCGCTCCTGGAGGATGTCGGGGTCGTTGGCGCTGATCACCTTGAAGCGGACGCCCTGCATGGCCCCATTATGCCCTCCGCTCCACCAGGGCGTGGAGAAGACCCATCAGGGTCCTTGCGGGCTCGGGGGACAGGGCCTCGAGGTGGGGCTTTAGAAGGGCGAGCCCCTCCTCCAAAAGGCGCCTTGCGGTGGCCTCCGTTTTGGAAAAGGCGGAAGAGGCCAGAAGGCGCTCCTTTAGCCAGGCCACCTCCCCCGCGGGCTTGGCCTCCCGGGGCAGGCGGAGGAGGGCTAGGGCCCGCTCCCGCTCCTCCGGGGGGGCCTCCTCCAGGTAGGCCAGGAGGACGAGGGTCCTTTTCCCCTCGTAGAGGTCCCCCGCCTCCTCCTTCCCGTAGGCCTCCGTGGCCTTCAGGTTCAGGAGGTCGTCCACGATCTGGAAGGCGGCCCCAAGCTTCAGCCCCCCCGCCTCGTAGGCCGAGGGGGGCACCTTCCCCCCCAAGAAAGCCCCCAGGCGCAGGGGGGCCACCGCGGTGTAGTAGGCGGCCTTCTCCCCCACCATGAAGAGGTAGTCCTCAGGGGTAAGGTCAAAGCGCCCCAGGAGGGTCCAGCTCAGGTCCAGGTGCTGGCCGTAGGCGGTGCGCCGCACCAGGGCGTAAAACTCCTCCAGCACCTCCCGCCCCCAAAGCCCCCGCGCCAGGCCCCCCACGAGGAACCCCCACATCTCCGCGTGCAGGGCGTCCCCCGCGTTCAGGGCCAGGGGCATGGGGTGGAGGCGGTGCAGGGCCGGCCGGCCCCGGCGCTCCAGGGAGCCGTCCTCTATGTCGTCGTGGATGAGGACCCAGTTCTGGAAAAGCTCCAGGGCCACCCCGGCCTCGAGGGCCGCCTCCAGGGGGGCCCCGTGGGCCAGGCCGGCGTAGAGGGTGAGGAGGCCCCTTAGCATCTTCCCTCCCCGCCTGGGGTAGTCCTGGAGGAGGGCCTGGTAGCCGGGGTCGGGGTGGGAAAGGCACGCTAGAAGGCGCGCCCTTAAGGCCTCCCGGGCTTCCTCGGGGGCAGGCGTCATGCTATACACTTTAGGCCATGCGCCGCTACGCCCTGGGCCTTCTCGCCCTGAACCTCCTCACCCTCCTCTGGGGCACCACCTTCGTGGTGGTGAAGGGCGCCGTGGGGGAGATGGCCCCAAGCCTCCTCGTCTTCCTGCGCTTTTTAGTGGCAAGCCTCTTCTTCCTTCCCATCGCCTTCCGCCTGCCCAAGGGGATGTGGGGGGCGGGGCTGGAGCTTTCCTTCTGGCTCCTTCTGGGCTACGCCTCCCAAGCGGTGGGCCTCCTCCACACCTCCGCCAGCCGGAGCGCCTTCATCACCGCCCTCAACGTGGTGCTGGTGCCCCTCCTCCTGGGCCTCGTGGGGCGGAGGCTTGGGCTTCCGGTGTGGCTTTCCGCCCTCCTGGCCCTCCTGGGGGTGGGGCTCCTCTCCTACGACCCTAAGCAGCCCCCCCTGAACGTGGGGGACCTCTGGACCCTCCTCACCGCCCTCACCTACGCGCTCTACATCGTGCGCCTCGAGGTCTACGCCAAGGCCTTCCCCAGCCTTCCCCTCACCGCGGTGCAGGTCCTGGGGACCACCCTCTTGGCCCTCCTCTGGGTCTTATGGGAAGGGCCGGCCCTGCACGGGGTGCCCTGGGGCGCCGTCCTTTACCTGGGCGTGGTGGCCACCGCCCTCACCACCTGGCTCCAGACCTGGGGCCAGCGCTACGTGCCCGCGCCCCAGGCGGCGGTCCTCTACACCCTGGAGCCCGTCTGGGCCACCCTCTTCGCCTTCCTCCTCTTGGGGGAGCGGCTCGGCCCGAGCGGGGCGCTTGGGGCCCTTCTGGTGGTCCTCGCCACCCTCCTCGCTACCCGCCGATCCCCAGCATGACCCGCTTGCGCAAAGTTGGCAGGGTGTTCCCGAAGGCGGGCTTGCGCTGGGTGGCGATAAGGATGGCGTCCACCAGGGCCTCCACCGGGTTCTCCGCGGCGAAGGCCCAGGCGATGTCCATCTCCAGGTCGGTGAGAAGGCAGGGCCTGAGCTTCTTGTCCGAGGTGAGGCGAAGCCTAGAGCAGTGGGAGCAGAAGGGCTCGGTCACGGGGTTGATAAACCCCACCGTGCCCTTGGCCCCGGGGATGCGATAGACCCGGGCGGGGGAGGAGGGGTCGTGGGGCACGGGCTCCAAGGGTCCGAAGACCGCCTCTATCCGGGCCCGGGTCTCGCTGCCGGGCACGAAGCGCCGACGGTACTCCTCGGGGTCGGAGTTGTCCAGGTGCATGTACTCTATGAAGCGCATGTGCAAAGGGCGGTCTAGGGAGAGCCGGGCCAGGGGCACCACCTCCTCCTCGTTCATCCCCCGGATGACCACCGCGTTCATCTTCACCGGGTGGAGGCCGAGCTCCAAAGCGGTTTCCACCGCCTCCAACACCCGCTCCACCTTCCCCCCCCGGGTGATGCGGGTGAAGACCTCAGGGGTGATGGCGTCCAGGGAGATGTTCACCCGGTTAAGCCCCGCCTGGACCAGCTCCTTGGCCCTGCGGGCGAAGAGGAGGCCGTTGGTGGTGATGGCCACGTCCTCTATCCCCTCCTTGCTCCGGGCCCGCTCAATCATCTGGGGGAGCTCCTTGCGCACCAGGGGCTCCCCCCCGGTGAAGCGGACGGCAGAGAGGCCGAGCAAGGAGGCGGCCTCGAGGAAATGGTCCACGTCCTCCACGGTAAGGGTGCCCGGAGGCTCGGCCATCTCCAGCCCCAGGGGGTGGCAGTAAAGGCAGTGGAGGTTGCACCGGGGCGTTACGGAGATGCGGACGTCCTTGATCAGCCTCCCGTGGGTGTCTAAAAGTCGCATCCCTTCCCCCTTGCCCCCCAGGATACACCCCAACCCGCTCGGAAAGGCAACCGGGCGCACATAAGCAAAACCCCCCGGGGTGTTCCCGGGGGGGGTGTGGAGCGGGAGACGGGACTTGAACCCGCGACCCCGACCTTGGCAAGGTCGTGCTCTACCAACTGAGCTACTCCCGCAAAATCAAAATCCCCCGCACCGACCTACTCTCCCAGGACCTCGCGGTCCCAGTACCATCGGCGCTGGCGCGTTTCACTTCCGTGTTCGGAATGGGAACGGGTGGTTCCACGCCGCTATGGGCACGGGGGATTCTCCTTTCTCCCTCTCAAAATCCNCGCACCACCCAAAAAGGGGGCGGAAGATCCCGAAAACTGGGGTGGCATCCCTGCAATTAAGGGTCAAGACCTCGGACCATTGGAACCGGTCAGCTCAACGCCTCACGGCGCTTACACCTCCGGCCCATCCACCGGGTCGTCTTCCCGGGTCCTTACCG
>NZ_KB890606.1 GCF_000373145.1 Thermus oshimai DSM 12092 | reverse complement strand
AATCACCCCCATGTCCTCCAGGCGGAGCCCCGCCCGCTCCAGGGCCTTCCTCGTGGCGGGCACGGGGCCGATGCCCATGATCCTGGGGGGCACCCCGGCCACGGCCAGGCTCCGCACCCGGGCTAAGGCCTTCAGCCCGTGGGCCTTGGCGTAGGCGTCGGAGACCAGGAGNANNGCNGCCGCCCCGTCGTTTAGGGGGCTAGCGTTCCCCGCGGTCACGGTCCCCCCTTCCCGGAAGACGGGGCGGAGGAGGGCCAGCTTCTCTAAGGAGGTGTCCTCCCTGGGGCCCTCGTCCCGCTCCACCAGGACCTCCTCCTTCCCCCTTTTCACGGGCACGGGGACCACCTCCCGCTGGAAGCGCCCCTCCCTCCAGGCCCGGACCGCCTTCCGGTGGGAGAGGAGGGCGAAGCGGTCCTGCTCCTCCCGGGGGATCCCGTACATCTCCGCCAGGTTCTCCGCCGTCTCCCCCATGCTCTCCGTGCCGTAGAGGGCCTGCATCCTCGGGTTCACCAGGCGCCAGCCCAGGGTGGTGTCGTAGAGGGTGAGGTTCCCGGTGGGGAAGGGGCGCTCGCTTTTGGGGAGGACCCAGGGGGCACGGGACATGCTCTCCACGCCGCTGCCGATGTAGACCTGGCCTTCCCCGGCCCAGATGGCCCGGGTGGCCTGGGCCACGGCCTCCAGGCCGCTGCCGCAGAGGCGGTTCACGGTGCAGCCCGCCACCTCCACGGGGAAGCCGGCGAGGAGGAGGGCCATGCGGGCCACGTTGCGGTTGTCCTCCCCGGCCTGGTTGGCGCAGCCGGCGTAGACGTCCTCCACCTCCTCTTTGGGCACGCCGGCGCGGTCCATGAGGGCCTGTAGGGCGTGGGCCAGGAGGTCGTCGGGGCGCACGGGGCTCAAGGCCCCCCCGTGCTTGCCGATGGGGGTTCTGACCGCTTCCACGATCCAGGCTTCGGGCACCCTAGGCCTCCTGAAGTTCCCGGAGCTTGAAGCGCTGGACCTTTCCCGTGGCGGTGCGGGGGAAGTCCTCCACGTAGACCACGAACTCGGGGTACTGGTAGGGACGGAGCCGGGCCTTGCACCACTCCTGGAGTTCCTGGGTCAGGGCCTCGCTGGGGGCGTGGCCGGCCTTGAGGATGACGTAGGCCTTGATGCGGGTCAGGCCCTCCACCTGGACCCCCACCACCGCCGCTTCCCGTACCGCAGGGTGCTCCATGAGGGCGTTCTCCACCTCGATGGGAGAGACCCAGAGCCCCTTGACCTTGATCATGTCGTCGCTCCGGCCCTCGTACCAGTAGAACCCCTCCTCGTCCACCCGGTACCGGTCCCCCGTATAGAACCACTCCCCCTGGAGGGCGCGCTTGGTCTTCTCGTGGTGGTGCCAGTAGAAGGCCAAGGCGCTGTCCCCTTTCACGTAAAGGTCCCCGGCCTCCCCCGGGGGTACGGGGTGGCCCTCAGGGGAGAGGACCCTGAGCTCGTAACCGGGAACGGGCTTCCCCGAGGAGCCGGGTTTCAGGTCCTTCAGGGTGTTGGAGCAGTAGATGTGGAGCATTTCCGTGGAACCCACCCCGTCCAGGATCACCAGGCCGAAGGTCTCCTTCCAGCGCCGCCAGATCTCGGGGGGCAGGGGCTCCGCCGCTGAGACGCAAAGCCGGATGGAGCTCACGTCCCTTCCCTTAGCCCCGGGATGGTTGAGGATGGCGTTGTAGAGGGTGGGAACGGTGAAGAAGAGGGTGGGGCGGAAGCGCTCGATGGTGCTCAGAACCGCTTCCGGGGTGGGCCGCCCGTGGAGGAGAACAGTGGTGGCCCCCACCCAGTAGGGAAAAGAGAGGTTGTTGCCTAGGCCGTAGGCGTGGAAGAGCTTGGAGGCGGAGAAGGTGATGTCGGCCTCAGAGATGGCGAGAACGTGCTTGGCGTAGGTCTCGCAGGTGTAGGGGATGTCGTGCTGCAGGTGGACCACCCCCTTGGGCCGGCCGGTGGAGCCAGAGCTGTAGAGCCAGAAGGCCATGTCGTCCCGGTGGGTATCCGCGGGGAGAAGCTCCCCCGCATGGGCCTCCAGGAGCTCCTCCAGACGGTGGACCGGGAGGCCCGGAGGGGCCTCGGGGAGGGGCTCCCCCAGGACCAGGAGGGTCCGGTCCGAAAGCCCCTTTAGGGCCTCCAGGATCTTGGGGGCCAGACCGGCCTCCGTCACCACCACCCGGGCGTAGCTGTCCTCCAGGAAGTAGCGGTACTCCTCCGCCCGGAGGAGGGGGTTCACGGGGATGGGTACCGCCCCCAGGCGGATGGCCCCCAAGAAGGCCACGGGAAAGGCCCAGGTGTCGTCCAAGACGAGGAGGACCCGCTCCTCCCGACGTACGCCCAGGGCCCTTAGCGCCCGCCCGAAAGCGCAGGCCCGGCGGTAGAGCTCCCCGTAGGTAAGCTCCCCCCCGTCCCAGCACACGGCCGCCTTGGCCTCCCGGCCCGCCTCCAGGTTCCTGTCCAGGACCGTGCTCACGTTGTAGCGCTCGGGCAGCTCCAACATGCTTTCACCTCCAGCGCACCACCCCGGCCTTGGTCTCCTGATAGTACTCCAGAGCCTCCAGGCCGTGCTCCTTGCCGTAGCCGCTCTCCTTCATGCCTCCGAAGGGCAGCTCGTCGTAGATGCGGTTTACGGAGTTGACCCAGGTGTATCCCGCCTCCAACCGCTCCAGGGCGTAGGAGGCCCGCTCCAAGCTCCGGGTGAAGATGGTGGAGCCTAAGCCGTAAGGGGAGCGGTTGGCCAGCTCCACCGCCTCCTCTAGGCTCCGCACCCGCCACACGGGCAGGACGGGGCCGAAAACCTCCTCCCGGGCCAGCCGGCTGTCCAGGCCCGGCTCCAGGACCACCGTGGGGGAAAAGAAGTACCCCTTTTGGAGGCCCTCCGGGCGCCCCCCTCCAAGGAGGAGCCTCCCCCCGCTCTCCAGCCCATCCCGGAGTTGCTCCTCGATGAGGCGCCGCTGGCGCTCCGTGTGGAGGGGGCCCATCTGGGAGTCCTCCGAGAGGCCAGGCCCCAGGCGGAGCCGCTCCACCCGGGGCAGGAAGCGCTCCATGAAGGCCTCATAGACGTTTTCGAAGACGTAGAGGCGCTTTACCGCCAGACAGGCCTGGCCGCAGTTGAAAAACCGGCCCACCGCGGCGGCCTTCGCAGCGGCGTCCAGGTCGGCGTCGTCGCAGACGATCATGGGGTCCGAGCCCCCAAGCTCCAAGGTCACCCGCTTGACCCCCTCCGCAGCCAGGGCCATGATCCGCTTGCCCACGGGGGTGGAGCCGGTAAAGGCGACCTTGCGCACCAGGGGGTGGCGGACCAGGACCTCCCCCGCCACCGGGCCCAGACCGGTGACCACGTTGAAGACCCCCGGAGGCAGGCCGGCCTCGTGAAAGAGGGCCGCGATCCTCAGGGTGGTCAGGGGGGTGGTCTCCGCAGGCTTGGCCACCACGGTGTTGCCGGTCACCAAGGCGGGCCCCAGCTTGTTGGCCAGGAGGGTGGTGGGGAAGTTCCAGGGCACGATGGCCGCCACCACCCCCAGGGGGCGCTTGAGGACCAGGCCGTAGGTCCCCTCGTCCAGGTTCGGCACATACCCTCCCCGGAGATTCTTGGCCAGGCCCGCGTAGTGCTCGATGGTGTGGAGGAAACGCCGGATCTCCAGCCGGGCCTCCCGGAGGGGCTTGCCCTGCTCCAGGGTGAGGGTCCGGGCCAGCTCTTCCGCATTGGCCCGCACCCGCTCCACCGCCGCCATGAGGATCTCCCCTCGCCGGGCGGCGGGGGTGTCCCACCATCCGGGGAAGGCCCGGTGGGCCTCCTGCACCGCCAGGTCCACCTGGGCCTCTCCGGCCAGGGGAACTGTGTCCACAACCTCCTCCGTGGCCGGGTTGATCACAGGAAAGCGTTCTAGCCCAGGAAACTCCACAAACCGTCCGCCGATGAACATCTCCATGGTTCACCCCATCCTTTCCCAGATCCGTTCCGGACGCTCCAACAGCGTCCGGGCCCGTTCCTCCCCCACGATCCTTCCCCGGTCCAGGAGATAGGCCCGCTGGGCCAAGGGAAGGGCGAAGGCCGCGTTCTGCTCCGCCAGGAGGATGGTCTCCCCCTCCCGGGCCACCTCCTTAAGGACCTCCCCCAAGTGGCGGACCATCAGGGGGGCCAGCCCCTCCGTGGGCTCGTCCAGGAGGAGGATCCGGGGGTTGCGCAGGAGGGCTCGGGCCAGGGCCAGCATCTGCTGCTCCCCCCCCGAAAGGGCGGTGGAGGGGGCCTGGCGGCGTTCCTTAAGGCGGGGGAAAAGGCGGTAGACCCGCTCCGGGGTCCAGCGGCCCGGCCGCCAAGCAAGGAGAAGCTCTTCTTCCACGGTGAGACCGGGGATCATCTGCCGGCCCTGGGGCACCAAGGCCAGGCCCGCCCGGGCCCGGGCCAAAGCCCCCGCGGGCAAGGGTTCCCCCGCCAGGCGCACCTCCCCCTGGGCGGGAATGAGGCCCATGAGGGCCTTGAGCAGGGTGGTTTTGCCCATCCCATTGCGGCCCAGAAGGGCCACCACCTCCCCCTCCCCCACCGCGAGGTCCACCCCGTGGAGCACCTCCCCCTGGCCATAGCCCGCCCTGAGGCCCCGGACCTCCAGGAGGCCCGGAGCCGGGCCATCCCCCCCTACCGGGGCCTCGAGGGCAGGATCCCCCTCCAACCGGCCCCCCACGTAGACCTCCACCACCTGGGGGTCGGCCCGCACCTCCTGGGGAGGCCCCTCCCGGAGCACCTGGCCCTGGTGGAGGACGGTCACCCGGTCGGCGAAGGCGTAGGCGAAGTCCAGGTCGTGCTCGATGAGAAGGACGGTAATGCTCCGGGGCAGACCCCGGATGAGCCCGGCCACCCGGGCCCGTTCCTCCCCCCCGAGGCCCGCCAGGGGCTCGTCCAGGAGGAGGAGGCGGGGTTCCTGGGCCAGGGCCAGGGCGATCTCCACCTGGCGCTGTTCCCCGTAGGTCAGCTGGTGAATGGGCAGGTCCTCCCGGCCCCGGAGGCCCACCTGATCCAGGACCTCCGCGGCCCTGGCCTCCAGGTCCGGGAGGGGAAGAGGCCAGGGGCTTCGGCGCCGGGGGTCCCGGGCCAATAGGGCCAATAGGACGTGCTCCCTTGCGGTCTTTTCCGGGAAGAGGCTGGCGATCTGGTAGGTGCGGGCCAGGCCCAGGAGGGCCCGGCGGTGAGGGGGAAGGGGGGTGGCCTCCCGGTCGAAGATCCGGACCGCCCCCCGGTCGGGCCGGAGCTCCCCCCCGACGATGCGGAAGAGGGTGCTCTTCCCCGCTCCATTGGGGCCGATGACCGTGCGCCGCTCCCCGGAGGCCACCTCCAGGTCCACCCCCGCCAGGGCCAGAAACCCCCCAAAGGCCTTGTGGATCCCCCTCGCCTCAAGCGCGGCCATAAGTCCACCTCCGTGAGGCTAGGCGCCGGAGCCTGGGGAGGAGCACCACCCCCATGAGGACCGCCCCCAAAAAGAGGTTCCAGAGCCCGGTCCAGGTGCTGAGCAAGGCCTCCGCCAGGATGAGGATCGCGGCCCCAAGAAGCCCCCCGTGGGTCCAGGTCATCCCCCCGATCACGGCCATCACCAGGAGGGCCCCCGAGGTGTGCCAGGCTAGGTCGTGGGGGTGGACGAACCCCCGGTGGGCCGCTAGGAGGACCCCGGCTAAAGCGGTGAGGGCCCCGGAAAGGCCGAACGCCAGGAGCTTATACCCGCGCACCGGGTAGCCCAGGGCCTCCAGCCGGGCCTCGTTGGAGCGGAGGGCCTCCAGGGTCCGCCCTAGGGGGCTTTGGGCGAAGCGGTGGTAGGCCCAGAGGACCCCCAGAAGAAGGGCCAGGGCCAGGAGGTAGTAGGCACCGGGGCTCTCCAAGAAGGGGGGCTTGGGCACCCCGCTCAGGCCGTCGTCCCCCCCCGTGATCTGGGGGAAGCCCTGCTTGGCCAGGACGTAGAGGAGCTGGGCCAGGGCCAGGCTCAGCATCAGGAAGAAGATGCCGTGGCTTCGCAGGCTGAGGGCCCCCAGGAAGAGGGCCACGGCGGAGCCCAGGACCGGGGCCAGGAGGAGGGCCAGGGGGAAAAACTCCGGCTGGCCCCGGGTGAGCAGGGCCCCCACGTAGGCCCCACCCCCCAGGAAGGCGGCGTGCCCCAGGGAGACCAGGCCCGTGAAGCGGTAGAGGAGGGCCTGGCCCGTGGCGGCCAGGGCCCACACGGCCACGTCCGTGGCCAGGTAGAGGGGGTACCCCCCGAGGGCCGGGGGCACCAGGGCCAGGGGCAGGAGGAAGGGCCAGAATCCCCCTTTCACCGTGCACCCCCTAGAAGACCCTGAGGCCGCACCACCAGGACCAGGCCCATGACCCCGAAGACCAGGGCCAGGGAGAACTGAGGGATGAAGACCTTGCCGAAGCTGTCCGCAAGCCCCACCAGGAGGCTGCCCACCAGGGCCCCCTCCACCCGCTCCAGCCCCCCGATCACCACCACCACCAGGGCCAGGATGAGCATGGTGAAGTCCAGGCCTGGGGCCAGGGCGATCCGGGGGGTGGCCAGGAATCCGGCCAGGGCCGCCAGGAGGACCCCCAGGAGGTAGGCCCGCCTTAGGACCCCGCGGGCGTCCACCCCCAGGGCCTGGCTCATCTCCCCATGGCCGGCCGCGGCCCTCAGCTCCAGGCCGAATCGGGTGCGCCGCAGAAGGGCCCAAAGCCCCAGGGCCACGGCAACCCCCACCCCGATGAGGAAGAGGGGGTAGGCGGGATAGGGAAAAAGCCCGAGGTCCACGGGGCGGTCCAGGACAGGGGGCGGCCTGAGGCCTAAGACGGCGGCGCCCCAGACCGCCCGGGTGAGGTCGGAAACGACAAAAGCTAGGCCGAAGGTGAAGAGGACCTGGTCCAGCTCCCGTCCCCGTCCGTAGACCAGGGCCACCAGACGCTCCGCTACCCCTCCGATGACGAAAGCCCCTAGGGCCACGGCCAGGAGGGCCAGCCAGAAGTCCCCTAGACCCCGCACAGCGGTGTAGCCCAGGTAGCCCCCCAGCATGTAGAACCCCCCGTGGGCCAGGTGGAGGAAACGCCCCACCCCGTAGACCAGGGAGAGGCCCGAGGCCAGGAGGAAGAGCACGGCCGCGTAGGCCAGGCCATTCAAGGCGGTGAGGAGGTAGAACTCCATGGCTAGCCGGGATCCCGCACGCGGCCCAGGTCGGCCACTACCGCGTTAGCCAGTTCCCCACCCACTTCCCGCACCTGGCGCACGTAGATGTTCTGGACCACCTGGTGGGTCCTGGGGTCAAACTCAAAGAGCCCTCGGGGTCCCCGGAAGCGCACCCCCTCCAGGGCCTCCACCAGGCGCTCTTTGTTGGCGGTATCCCCCTTGAGGGCGTTCACCGCCTCCACGATCACCCGGGCGGTATCGTAGCCCTGCATGGCGTAGACGCTGGGGGCGCGGTTAAAGCGGCGTCGGTAGGCCTGGACGAAACGCTGGTTCTCGGGAAGGGCCAGGCGCACCGCCCAGTGCAGGCTGCTGTAAGCCCCCTCCGCATCCTTCCCCACGGCCTGGACCACGTCCTCCTCCACGGTAAAGCCCGTGGTGGCCAAGGGGATGGACCCCTTCAGACCGAACTGGGCGTACTGGCGCAGGAAGATGGCCGCGTCGCTCCCTGCCAGGAAGCCGTAAACCGCTTGGGGACGGGCCCGTCCCACCCGGGCGATGGCCGCGCTGAAGTCCGTGCTCCCCAGAGGGGTGTAGACCTCGTCCACCACCTGACCCCCGGCGGCCAGGAAGCTCTCCTTGAAGGCCGCCGCGCTCTCCCGGCCAAAGGCGTAGTCCGCGGCCACGATGGCCACCCGCTTGCCCAAGCGCTCCGCCACCCAGCGCCCTAGGGGAAAGCTCACCTGCCAGCTGGTGAAAGAGGTGCGGAAGATGTAGGGGCTCTTCCGGTCCCGGGTGAGAGCGTTGCCCCCGGCGTTGCTCACGACGAGGATGTTGCGCGTGCTGTGGACGTAGTCCCTCACCGCGTAGGCGGAGGCGGTGCTCACCAAGCCCGTGAGCAGGTCCACCCGGTCCTGCTCCACCAACTTGGTCACCTTCCTCAGGGCCACGGTGGGGTCGGCGGTCTCGTCCTCCCGGACGAGCTGGATGGGCCGGCCCCCGGCCTGGTTGCGGACCTCCTCGAAGTAAAGGAGCATCCCGTTGGTGATGTCCTCCCCCAGCTGGGCGTACACCCCGGAGTAGGGCAGGACGACCCCTACGCGCAGGGCCTCCCGCTGGGCTCGGGCCCGCCCCAGGGCCAGGCCCAAGCTCAGGGCCACGCCTTGCTTCAAAAACCGGCGCCGCTGGCGATCCATAGCCGCTTCACCTCCTGGAAGGGACTTTTGCCCCTACGATGGTTAGTCTAACCGGTCAGATAAACTCCTGTCAAGCCGTCCCCCACCCCAACCCCGATGGGTTGACTTTTTCCAACCGGTCAGATAAACTCCGAGGGACTGGAGGTGGGAAGATGGCCCAGATGTTCATCGGAGGCGAATGGAGGGGGGCCCGGAGCGGAGCCACCTACACGGTGTTCAACCCGGCCACGGAGGAACCGGTGGACACCGTTCCCCTGGGGGGACCCGAGGATGTGGAGGAGGCGGTCCGGGCCGCCAAGGAGGCCTTCGGGGACTGGTCCCGCCGGGACTTCGAGGAACGGGGCGAGATCCTGCGCAAGGGGATCGAGCTCCTGAAGGCCCACCGGGAGGAGATCATCCAGACCCTAACCCTGGAACAGGGCAAACCCCTTCACGAGGCCCAGGGGGAGTTCGACCACCTGCTTCATGGCCTGGCCTACTATGCGGACCTGGCCACCAAGGTCCGCGGGGCCTACCAGCCCCTCCCCTCCCGCTTCGGCCCCGCCTACGGGCTGGTGGTCAAGCGGCCCATGGGGGTGGTGGCGGCCATCGTGCCCTGGAACTTCCCCCTCACCCTCATGGGCACCAAGATCGGCCCGGCCCTGGTGGCGGGCAACACCGTGGTGGTCAAGCCCGCCAGCACCACCCCCCTGGCCGCCCTCAAGGTGGTGGGGTACCTGAACCAGGCGGGCCTCCCCCCAGGGGTGCTCAACCTGGTGACCGGGCCGGGAAGGGTGGTGGGGGAGGCCTTGGTCCGCCACCCCGACGTGCGCCGGGTGGCCTTTACGGGGGAGACGGCCACGGGCCGGCGGATCCTCGAGCTCTCCGTGCCCGATTTCAAGCGGGTGACCCTGGAGCTCGGGGGCTCGGACCCGGTGATCGTCTGCCCAGACGCGGACCTGGACAAAGCGGTGCGGGGCATCCTCATCGGCCGCTTCTGGAACGCGGGCCAAGCTTGCCTGGCCGCCAAGCGGGTCTACGTCTTTGAGGAGGTGTACGACGCCTTCCTGGAGCGCCTCCTGGCGGGGGTGGCCCGGTACGAGCCCGGGGAGGGCTGGGTTAAGGCAGAGCGGCCCCGCATCCGCATGGGGCCCCTGCACACGGAAAAGCAACGGGCAGAGGTCCAATCCCAGCTGGAGGATGCCCTGGCCCGGGGGGGGAAGCTCCTCTACGGAGGCCGGGCTCCCGAGGGGCGGGAACGGGGCCACTTCTTCCTGCCCACCGTGGTGGCGGACCCCGACCACGATAGCCGGGTGGTGCGGGAGGAAACCTTCGGGCCCCTCCTCCCGGTCTGGAAGGTGAGGGATCTGGATGAGGCCATCCGCCTGGCCAACGACTCCATCTACGGCCTGGGCTCCTCCATCTGGACCTACAACGTGAAGTGGATCCATCGGGCGGCCCAAGAGATCGAGGCGGGGATGACCTGGGTGAACCAGATCCACTACGGCTACGACGAGCTCCCCTTCGGAGGGGTCAAGCAGAGCGGCTACGGCAAGGAACACGGCCTGGAGGCGCTGGAGTACTACTTCGAGACCAAATCGGTGGTCATCGGGGATCTGGGAGGTTAGGGGTATGGTGGAGTTCCAGAAGGAAGGGGCCATCGGCTACATCCTGCTCAACCGTCCGCCGGCCAACAGCTACGACCGGGCCTTCGTGGAGGCCCTGGGGGAGGCGGTGGGAAGGGCGGCCGCAGACCCCGAGGTCAAGGTGGTGGTGGTGCGGAGCGCCCTGGAACGCTTCTTCTCCGGGGGGGCCGACGTCAAGGCCTTCAGCGAGAACCCCCCGGACGCCAACATGGCCATGGTCCGGCGGGCCCACGAGGTGCTGAACGGCATCGCGGCCGTCCCCAAGATCTTTATCGCCGAGATTGCGGGCCACGCCCTAGGAGGGGGGCTGGAGATTGCCCTGGCCTGCGACCTCCGCTTCGGGGCCCAGGGGGAGTACCGCCTGGGCCTCCCTGAGGTCACCCTGGGCCTCCTGCCTGGGACGGGGGGCACCCAGCGCCTGCCCCGCCTGATCGGCGCAGGGAAGGCCCTGGAGCTCATGGTCACGGGCCAGACCCTGACCCCCGAGGAGGCCTTCCGGCTGGGCATCCTCAACCGTCTCTACCCCCGGGAAAAGCTCGCGGAGGAAACGCGGGCCTTCGCCGAGGCCCTGGCCCGGGGGGCCACCCTGGCCATCGGCCACATCAAGCGGGCGGTGCACCAGGGCCTCTCCCTTCCCCTGGAGGAGGGCCTCCGCTTGGAACGGGAGCTGGTGGACGAGCTCTTCCACAGCGAGGACGGCCAGGAGGGGGTCTGGGCCTTCCTGGAGAAACGACCCCCCAGCTTCCGGGGGCGCTAACCTAATAGGGGATGGGCCGGCCCAGGATCGCCAACAAGGAGGAGCGGTTCACCGCCAAGCACGAGGAGATCGTCCGGGCCACCTACCGGCTCCTGGCGGAGAAGGGGCTTCACGGCCTCACCCTGCAGGACGTGGCGGATGCCCTCGACGTGAGCAAGGGGGTTATCCTTTACTACTTCAAAACCAAGGAACGCCTTCTCCTGGCCACCTGGCGCTGGGTGCTCTCCCGGGTGGCCCGGCGCATCCAGGAAGCCCTGGGGCGCTGGGCCACCCCGGAGGAGAAGGTGGCCGCCATGGTGGAGGCCATCTTCATCAGCCCGGAGGCCAACCGCACCTTCTACCTTACCTTCCTGGACTTAGTGGGGGCGGTGGCCCGCAACCCCACCTTTGCTTCCCTGGCGGAGGAGGCCCGCCGCATCGAGGAGGAAACCTACGCCGAGGTCATCCGCCTCGGGGTCCAGGAGGGGGCCTTCCCTCAGGCAAAGCCGGAGGAAGACGCCAAGATCGTCCGGGGCCTCATCGACGGGCTCTTCCTCCAATGGCTCCAGGAGAAGGACTGGCGCGGCGCCCACGCCCTCTACAAGGAGGCCTGCCGGCGGAGCCTCCTCAGGTACCTTCGCTGTCCAGAAGCCTAGCCGAGGTACGGTAGCGGCGGCTTAAGCGGCGGTAGGCCTCGGCCGCCGTCTCCACCCAGGCCAAGGCGGAGCCGGAAAGGGGTTTCTTCACCTGGGCGGGCACCCCGGCGGCTAGGACGCCCGGGGGAATCTCCATCCCCTCCAGGACCACGCTCCCCGCCGCCACCACCGCCCTGGCCCCCACCCGGGCCCGGTTGAGGACCAGAGCCCCCACCCCCACCAGGGCCCCCTCCTCCACCGCGCACCCCTCCAGAAAGGCTAGGTGGGCCACGGTCACGGAGGGCCCCACCAGGGTGGGGAGCCCCTCACCCGTGTGGAGGACGGCGTTGTCCTGGATGCAGCTTCCCGGGCCCACCACGATGCGGTCGTAATCCCCCCGGAGCACGGCCCCGAACCAGACGCTGGCCTCCGCCTCCACCACCACGTCCCCGACGAGGACTGCGGTGGGGGCTACGTAGGCGGAGGGGTGAATCTGGGGACGCTTGCCCTCCAGCTCTATCAGGATGGCCATCACCGCCCCCTGAAGCGGGGAGGGCGCCTTTCCCTAAGGGCGGCCAGCCCCTCCCGGTGGTCCTCCGAACCCCGCAGGATCTCCTGGCCCAAGCCCTCGAGGAAGAGGGCGCTTTCCAGATCCACCTGGCCCGAGAGGAGGAGGAGGCGCTTGACCAGGGCGTAGGAAAGGGGGGCCCGCTCCAGGGCCCGCTCCAGCCGGGCCCGGGCGGTCTCCAGAAGGCGTTCCCGGGGCACCACCTCCGTGAAGAGGCCCCAGGCCTGGGCCCGCTCCGCGTCCAGCTCCTCCCCTCCCAAGAGGAGGTCCCGGGCCCGGCCCAGGCCCAGGTAACGGACCAGGCGGGCCAGCCCCCCGTGGGCGGGCAGGAGGCCGATGCGGCCCTCGCGGAAAAGGAGCCGGGCCTCGGGGGCCGCCACCCGGAGATCCGCTGCCAGGACCAGGGCCAGGCCCAGCCCTGTGGCCGGGCCGTTTACGGCCGCCACCACCGGTTTCTCCAGCTCCTCCAGGGCCCCCACCAGCCGGGTGAGCCGCTCGCTTAAGCGGCGCCGGGCCCGGGGGTCGGGCTCATCCCCCCCTTCCAGGAGGGCCAGGTTCACCCCCGCGCAGAAGGCCTCCCCTTTCCCCCCCAAGACCAGGCCCCGCACCCCCGGGTCCCCGGCCGCCTCCTCCAGGTGCCCCTCCAGGGCCTCCAGCATCTCCCCATCCAGGGCGTTCCTGGCCTCCGGGCGGTTCAAGAGGAGGAAGAGGACCCCCCCGTCGCGCCAGGCCTCAACCGCGGCCATCCTCCCCCCGCCTCCGGATGCGCTCGAAGGGGCTGCGGCACCGCCGGCAGAGGTAGGACTCCCCCATGAGCTGGGGGCCGTAGAAGCCCACCCGCTCCACCTCGGAGGAGCCGCACCAGGGGCAGGTCAGCCCGTCCGGGCCAAGGCTTCCAGCCTTCTCTGCAATCGGTTCCACTCTTTCCATGGCAGCGCTCCGTACTCATACCGCTTGCGGGCCACGTCCCAGGAGATCTCCCGCAGGGGGTGCAGGCCCACCTCCCACAAGAGGGGCATGACCCTCTGGAGGAAGGCCTGGCGCCAGGCCTCGTTGTCCCCCTGGAGGAGGCCCTCCCGGGTCATCTCCACCACGCCTTCCTCCCCCTCGGGCCCGAACCACATGAGGACCTCGGGGAGGAAACGGCCAAGCTCCCTCTCCAGCTCTCCAGCCAGGCCCAGGTCCGAGGCCAGATCCCGCACCCGCCCCTCCAGGAACTCCAGGTGGAAGCGCTCCTCCTGGAGGATCCGGGCCGAACGCCGGGCCAGGGGCTCCCAGGCCGAGAGGGTCAGGTGCTCCAGCATGGTGGTGAGGGCGGCGTCGGCCAGGAAGGCCGCCGCCACCGCCTCGGGCCAGGTGCCCCAGGGGCGGTCCAGAAAGCTCAGGTTGTACCGGCGGCGGCGGTCACCCTCCCGTTCCAGGGGGGCGGGGGAACCGGGAAAGGGGAGCTCCTCAAGAAGGGGGTAAAGGACCCGGGCGTGGCCCAGCTCCTCCTGGGCCAAGGCGCTGGAGGCCACGGCCTCCTCGAGGCCTGGAGCCCCCACGGCCCACTCGGAGATGCGCCGGCCCAGGAAGTACTCGTTGTCCGCTAGCACCACCACCAGGTTCACCAGGCCGGCTAGGGCCCGGTCGTTCTCCTGCCAGCTAGCCATGGGCCACCTCCTCCCGCTCCCGCACCACCCAGCGGACGGCCGTCTCAGGCACGAGAACCACCTCCAGCCACTCCTCCCCAAAGGCCTGCTCGGCTTTTCCCTTAGGATTCCCCTCGGCCTCCAAAACGTCCTGGTACCGAAGGGGCTCCGCGTACGCCTTGCGGGCAAACACCAGGTACCTCATTCCGGCCTCCTCACCCATACCAGCTCCCGGCGGGGCACCACGAACATCTCCCGCCACTTCCACTCGTCGTAGAGGGTGTAGGCGAAGACCTCCGCGTCCTTTGGGGTCTTGGCCCGCACTGTCCCAATGTGCCTAAGGGGCTCCTCCGGCTCGTAACGGGCGAAGACCTCGTAGTACTCCCCCACCCTCTCGCCACCGCCCACCAAGCCCATCAAACCACCCCCAGCTGGAGAAGGACCAAGCGACCCCTGGGGGAGATGTCCTTGGCCGACCAGGGCTCGAAGACCTCCTCCACCACGACCTCATCCACCCCCTCCAGGGCCTTCAACCGGTTCACGATGTCCTCGCGGATGATCTCCGTGCAGGGGCAGCCCAGGCTGGTAAAGGTGAGGCGCACCCGAACCCGCCCCCCTTCCACCTCCACCCCCCGGATGAGGCCCAAGTCCACCACGCTCACCGGATACTCGGGGTCCAGGACCTCCCTAAGGGCTTCCAAAACGGTTTCCTGGTTCAGCACGGCCGCCTCCCCCTAAGCCTTGAGCCCCTTACGGATCTGCTCGTAGCCCCTCTGGATGGCCTTCACCAACTCCTCATTGGCCGGGCCACGGCCTTTCCAGCGCTCCAGCACCCTGTCCCAGCTGATGGGCCCCTTATCAAAGAGCCACTCCTTTCTCTCCGCATCAAACTCCGCCGGGAAGGGTACGTCGATGACGTACTGCCCCAGATCGGGCTCGTAGTGGGCCGGAACCTTAAGGCCCAGACGTTCGCAGAGGGGAACAGCGGTGCTCATCCACTCCTGCCGGAGCTGGTCGTTGGTCTTCCCCTTGAGGCCGTAGGTGATCTGCTCCGTGTGGCGCTTGAGGTTGTCCGGAAGGCCAAACCATTCCAGCGTCAGGACGAACATCCAGTCCACAGCCCGCTGGAGCTTCTTCTTCTGCTCGGGGTCCTGGGCCAGGATCTCCATCCACCTTTCGCCGTGGCGCAGGTGGAAGTTCTCCTCCCGGTCCACCTTCACCAGGGCCCGCTTCCAAGGGCCGTAAGAGGTGGACCGGTACACGTCCCCTAGCAGGACAAACCCGGCCCGGTCGTAGAAAGCGTTGGCCACCACCAGCTCCACCCAGCTCTCCAGAGGCACATCAAAGGCGTAGGGGTGCTTGAAGGCCTTTGGATCCCGCTCGAAAACCAGGGCATCCGTATCCACCCCGAGGTCCCGGAGAAGGCGGTAGGCGATGTGGGCGTGCCCCAGCTCGTCCTGAATGATTCCCATAGCGGAGATGTAGGCGTTGATGTTGGGAGCATCCTGGGCAGCACGGAAGTAGGCGGGGGCGCTGATGAGCTCTGTATCCGCGGAAACCACCAGGGTGCGCTTAAGGCCTTCCAGGTACTTCTCTGTGGCGTACTCGGGCCCTTCAATCAAGCGCCCCGAGCGGATCCTCTCCAAAAGGGCTTCTTCCGACACCAGCACTTGGGATCACCTCCCAAGGTTATTTAACCATCCGGTCAGTTAAAAGTCAATATCCTCCCCGTCGGTCTCTGTTCTGGAAAGCACACTTAGGAAAAGGCCTCGCAGCGGGAGGTCTTAAAGAGAGGGGGATTTGTCCCTGCGCCTCGCGTCCTTTTCACGCCCTCTTTTCCGGAATCCCGAAGGACCGGGTGCCCGCCATCGGGCTGGTGGGGGAAGGAATTGGGGCATGCGTTTGAAAAGGCCGTCCTTTCACCACAAAGGAGATTGGGTTGTAAAATATCCACTGACAGCAGTTCGCTTTCCTATGTGGACGAGGGATCCAGGCAACTTGACCCAGAAGTTACTTTTAGCTAACATACGAGGTGGGGATTGAAGGTTGTCCTCTACCAGGACCCCCAGGGCCGCTCCCAGATCAAGGAGTGGCTCGGAAGGCTTAAGAGGGACAACCCCTATCTCTACACCAAGGCCATGTGGCTCCTTCGCGAGTTCCTCCCCACCGCGGCGCTCCAGGCCTCCTCGGATCAGGTGAAGCACATCCGGGGGCCCATATGGGAGGTCCGCCACCGCTCCGGCCTGCGCATCTACTACTGGCGCCAGGAGGAAAAGCTCTTCGTAGCGGCGGCAGGGGAGGTGAAGTCCAGGAGCAAGGCCGACCCCAGCCTGGTGGAGTACGCCCTGAGGGCCTACGAGGAGTACAACCAAAAGGCCAAGGGGAGAAAGGAAAAACCGTGAAGGGAGGTCGCACGATGCGCAAGCTCACCAGCGTGGACGAGTTCTTCCAGGAGGATCTGGAAGACCGTACCTTCCAGGAGCTTTACCGGGAGAGCCTGGAGGAGGAGCTCCGCCACTTCCTCAAGGAGCTCCGTCGGAAGCGGGGGCTCAAGCAGGAGGAGGTGGCCCGGCGCATGGGGGTGCACCGGAGCCGGGTGGCCCAGATGGAGGCCTACGGGGGCCTGGCCATGTCCCTAGAGAGCCTGGCCCGCTACGCGGACGCCCTGGGATACCGGCTCCTCCTGGGCTTCCAGGACCGGGAAGGGGGGGAGGTGGCCTACCTGCCCGTGGGCGCGATCCCCGGCCTGCCTCGGGTCTGGACCGTGCACCTCTCCTGGTCTGAGGGGAAGGGTGAGGCCTCTTCCGAAGCTTCCCACGCCGCCTAGTCATGGCTGGAAAGGGTAAGGGCAGAAGTCAGAAGACCAGCAAAGCCAAGGCGGTTCCGGAGGTAGACCCCGAGGCCTACGGCCGCTTCATCGGGGGTCTGGAGATCCGGCAGGTGTTCCTCTCCCGGGTGGAGGCGGAACTCCATCGCAAGCCCCACCCGGGGGAGCTGGCGGTGGAGATGGTCCTTAAGCCCCTGGGGCCCGAGGAGGAAGAAGGGGGATTCCGGGCAGGGCTCAGGCTGGACCTAAACCTGAAGGACGCCGAGGGGTCATTCGGACGCATGGCGCTGGAGATCCAGGGGGTCTACGCCTCTCCCCTATTCCCCGACGAGGCCACCTTCCGGGTCTTTGCCGAGCGCAATCTGCCCCTCAACCTCTGGCCCTACCTGAGGGTGTACCTGGACCTCCTCACCGGGGGGATGGGCCTACCCCGGCTGGTCCTGCCGGTGTTTCGGATCTAGAAATTCGCCCTCCCCTTGCTCAGAGAGCGAAGAGTGCCGGGGCACATCGGTTTCTGGTGCTTCCCCTTTTGGCCTACCTCTTGGCCCGCTGGGTGCGGGTGGAGGAAGGGCTCACCTGGTGGGGGGGCAGGGGTGTTGGCCGCCCGGGTCTTGCTGCCGGACCTGGTGGTCCGGGTCCTCCTGCTGGAGCTCCATGCCCTAGGCCTGTGGCCCCCGGGGGAGGGCAGCGGCGTGGGTTTATGCAGGGTATGCGGGAGGTGCGAGTTTTGAGTCACCGGTTTGACCGCGATGGGGTGTGAAGTACGGTGTAGCAGGTCGTGTAAGGAATTTTGTGTAGAGGTTTGTGTATGAATGGGGGGTACCAGATGCAAGAGGAGGTACCCCATGGACCAGCATACCCTGCAGATGCTCTTGAAGGAAGTGTTAACGGCAGCGGTAACCGAGGTCTTGCAGGTTCTCCTGGAAGCCGACCGGGAAGCCTTCCTACAGCAACACGGCGGGCGCAAAAACGGCCACTACCCCCGCAAGCTGGAAACCCCCTTCGGCCAGGTGGAGCTGGCCGTCCCCAGGGACCGGGAAGGCCGGTACCACCCCAGCTTCCTCCAACCCTACGCCCGCCGCACCGTGGACCTGGGGGAGGTGGCCATCGCCCTCTACGCCGCAGGCCTCAGCCAGCGCAAGGCGGCCGAGGTCCTGAGCCTCCTTCTGGGGCACCGGTACACCCACGAGACGGTCAGCGCCATCACGGACGGGGTGCTGGAGAGGGTGGAGGGTTTCCGGAGGCGGCCTTTACCCGAGGAGATGGCTTTCGTCTACCTGGATGGCTTCTCCTTGAAGGTGCTGAGGGAGGGGCTTGGGATGGAGCGGGAGACGGTGTACGTGGCCCTAGGCCTCACCCCAGGTGGGGAGAGGATGCTGCTGGGGTTTTGGCTCCTCCCCACGGAGGGGGCCTCGGGGTGGGAGGAGGTTCTGCGGGAGCTTTGGGAGAGGGGCCTACGGCGGGTTCTGCTCTTCGTGACCGATGGCCTTCCGGGTATGGAGGAGGCCATCCGGAGGGTGTACCCCCTAGCCGGATGGCAGCGGTGCGTGGTGCACATGGTGCGCTCCAGCCTAGCCGGGGTGCGGGTGCGGGACAGGGGCTTGGTGGCGGAGGCTTTGAAGGGGGTGTACCTGGCGGGGACCCGGGCGGAGGCGTTGAGGGCCCTGGGGGGGTTTAGGGAGGCGTGGGGAGCAGATACCCTGGTGTGGTGGCCGGATGGTGGGAGGACTCCCGGAGTCTTTTGCGGTTTTACGAGTACCCGGAGGTTCTTTGGCCGTATTTGCGGAGCACCCATCTGATGGAGCGGTTTATCCGGGAGGTGAGGCGTGGGACGAAGGTGCGGGGCCATAAGTTTCCCCGGCCTGAGGCGGTGTACAAGCTCTTGTACCTGGAGGGGGAACGCCAGGAGGGGAGGTGGGCGGAGCGCAGACTGAAGGGCTTTGCTGAGGTGCGGGAGGTATTGGAAAGGATGCTACGGGAGCGGTATGCCCCTCGTACACAAACTTCTACACAAACCTCTTGACACGACCGCTCTGCGCCTACGGGAGCCTGCAGTATTGGGAGAGCCGGGACTTCTGGCGGGATGTGCCCTTGAGGATCCTTCGCCCTGCCGGAGCGGGAGGGTCCTGAGGAGGTCTGGTAGGGGCTGGGCCAAAGGTTACAGGGCCCTGGGCAGGTTGGCCCAGGGCCCTCAGTTTATGTCCGTACTTACCGCCTGTGCGCGCGCCCCCTTTCCTCCAGACGCACGTGCCCACGCCGCTCCAGATCCGCGATCACTTTTTCTGCGATCTGTTCCACAGATTGGGTGGCCTCCTCAACAAACGAATCGGCCAGAACCTGGATCAGGTTCCGATAAACGTTGGCCAGACGCGCAACGAGCTTTTCTTTGGGAACGGCACCATCGAGGCTCTGCACGATGCCAAACCCAACGTTAAAAAACGCCCTGTTGATCCCCTCATCGAAGTGGAAGTAGATCCCATCCAGCATTCTGTTGCGCCTCCTGGCCATCACATACCTCCCCCAGTGGCTCCAGAGACGGGCCCAGTATGGCCTGAGGCCAACCCCCAGTCCAAACAGCACCCACCCGGCCCCGAGGACCTCCCCCGGGACCACCCCGTAGGCGCCGAGAGCGCCCACCGCCGCCATCAAAACCGCCATCCAGATCCAAACGCTCCGGTTCCACTTCATCACAGGGGCATTTTAGGAGGGTACCCCCCAAAGGGGGGAATTTGTATTGCCCCCCGGCAGCTCCGGGGGGAAAACCCCAGGCCGATATACTCCCTCTCTGGGAGGAACAGGGATGAACCCCATCGCGGACAAGCTGCGGTTGGTCAGGAGGCGGGCCGAGGCCATCGCGGACGGGCACTTCACCCTCTTCTCCTTCACCACGGGGTACAAGGGCTGCTACGGCACCCTGGCACCCATCGATGATCTGGCCTACCGGGTCATCCAGGCGTTGCCCGGGTTCCCCACCCTGGAGGAGCTCCTGGACTGGATGCTGACCGCCCCCGAGCGGGAGGCGCACAGCTACCACCTGGAGGAGGCCCTTCTGGAGGAGCCGGCCTAGATTGGCCCCAATGCCCGTTCAAACGCCTCCTTGTTCAGAAGAAATACAGGGTCAAACGGGGCACCGATTTCCTCGACGGGGACGGGCTCATACCCTCCCTCTCCGTCGGGTTTCCAGTAGGGGCCGGGGATGAGATCAATAAACCCTGTGGGTCGGCCCATCCGCTCTATCTCCTCCCTGGTGACCTACCCCCTGTGGAGGAGGTGCGCGTATTCCTCCAACGCCGGGTAGAGGATCCGTTGGTTGGTCAGGGTGCCGATACGGAAGGCCCCGCTCTCGAACAGAACCAGCGCAAACTGCCCATCCAGGTTCCTATGTACAAACTTCTCTTCCAAAAAAACGGGGTAATGAGACGACCGCACCGGTGACCACAGATACCCCAGCCGTTCCCCTTATTCCAGGAATCCCGTGCATGGCTATCCTCAGGGTAACACGGACGGGGGGAGGCGATCAAACTTTTTCCAACACAAGTGCCCGTTACCGTCCCTTTTGTTCTGCGTTTGGGGGGTTAAGAGCAGCCGCCCTCCCGAGAGGGACGGGTCCACCCTGGTCTCTTGACAAAAACCATCCTTCGAGTTAGATTACCCTTGAGCCTCCTAGGAGGCTGTGCACCTTGACAACGTTCTCCCGGTCCGGGCCACATCCCCACGCAGGTGGGGGTAAACCAAGGTGAAGGTCGGTACAGAACATTGCCTGAGAATCATCCCCACGGCAGTGGGGGTAAACCGGAGAAAAGGGCTGGGAGAACGGCGGGTTAGGGAAGGCCCCCGGGGGATGTCCCCCGGGGGCCTTCCTGTTCGGGCCCCCTTCTGGCCGTTAGAATGGTCCCGAGGCCATGCGGCTGTCAGGCCCAAAGGGGTTTTCCCCCACGCCGGAGCAGGAGGCGGCCCTCCGCCGCTTCCGCTCGGGGGCGTCCTTCAAGCTGGTGGCGGTGGCGGGCTCGGGAAAGACCTCCACCCTGCGCTACCTGGCCCAGGAGAGCCTGCGGGAAAGTCTCCTTTATCTGGCCTTTAACCGGGCTGTGCGGGAGGAGGCTGAGATCAGGTTTCCCCGCAACACCTATGTGAAAACCCTACACGGCTTTGCCCACGACCATGTGGTAAAAGGTAACCGAGCCTATGAGCAAAAGGTGAGGAGGTCGGACGGCAAGGTCAGCATCGCCGATGTCCAAGAGCGTCTAGACCCAGAGGATCCCGTCCTAGCCTACGTGCTGCGGGAGACCTTGGAACGCTTTATCCGCTCCACCGATCCCTGGCCCCAACCCCACCACCTTCCCCGCGAGTGGGCCCAAAGGAAACAGGTAGCGGAAGAGCTTATAGAAAACATCCTCGATGGGGTATGGGAACTCTGGCAGGCCATGGTGGACGAAAACGATCCCTTCCCCCTTTCCCACGACGGATACGTGCGCCTCTGGAGGGAGAGGGGGGCTGGGGATCGTCCCCCTTCCGTGGATGCGGTCCTGGTGGATGAGGCGCAGGACCTAGATCCTAACTTCCAGGCCATACTTCAAGCTTGGAAGGGGAAAGTCCAGCTGGTCCTGGTGGGGGACCCTCGCCAGCAGATCTACGCCTGGAGAGGGGCGGTAAACGCCATGGCGGGGGTAAACCTGCCGGAAAGCCAGCTGAGCTGGAGCTTCCGATTTGGTGAGGGGCTGGCCCGGTTTGTCCGGGAGGTGACCTCTAGGCAAAGCCAGGGGCCGGTGGGGGTGGTGGGGAAGGCCAATTGGCCCACGGAGGTGAACTCCGCCAGGCCCTCCTACCCCTTTACCGTCCTAACCCGCACCAACCTAGGCCTTCTGGAAGCTCTTCTGGAGCTGGGGCAAGACCTTCCCAGGGGAAAGGCCCATGTGGTGGGGGGTGTGAAGGAGGTGGTTCAGCTTTTAGAGGATCTGGCAGATCTCAAGGAGGGGGTTCCAAGGCGGCACCCACATCCCGATCTGCTAATTGTGGAGTCTTGGAAAGAAGCATGGGAGTTGGCCCAAGTCAACCCTTTCCTGAAGGGACTCCTGAAGCTAGCTCGCAAGTACCCCGACCTCCGGGGGTTGGCTGACCGGGTGAAAGCCATGCACGCCTTTGAGGAAGAGGGGGTTTCCCTTGTTCTATCTACGGCCCATAAGGCCAAGGGGCGGGAATGGGACCGAGTGCTCCTCTGGAGGGACTTCCTCTGGAAAGGCGCAGGGCGCTGGCTTAGGGGTGAGGGTCCGCCCGCAAAAGTTTCCCCTGAGCTCCAGGAGGAGGAGAACCTCTTCTATGTGGCCATTACCCGAGCCAAGGAGCATCTGAGTTTAGAGAAGCTTTCCGGGAATGTGGAGGAGGAAGAGGAAGACCTTTCTCCAGCTCTGATCTTTCCCTTGAAAACAAAAGTTTCTAGCCCCAGTAGCCATGAAGGCCAAAAAGTGGTTTCCCTCCCTCCTGAGGAAGCGCCTTTAGGGCTTCAAACGATGGCTGAAGCCGATGGGGCATGGGATTTTATCCTTCGCTACCTTAGGGATAGGGATGGATCTATCCGCTTTCAGGCCTACCTGGTTTATGAGGATATCCTTAAGCTAAGCCCGTTTCTTCCCCCAGGTTTTACTGCCCCTGTTCCTCCATCCTATCTCCCGACAACCCAGGAAATGCAAAGGTGGTTAGACTCCATGACTCGTATTTCTGAAGAAGCAGGCGTCGAAGGGGTTGCATGGGACTTCCTGGAAGAGGAAGCTCACCTAGGAGCCATTCCTGTGAAAGCAGGTTCCCTATTGGAAGGGGTTTCCCGAGAAACCCTTTTGGCTTTTCTTTGGTTTCTTCAAGCAGTGGCAATCTACATGGGTACGGGGAAACTCCTGTACCGTAAGATCATGGCAGGGGAAGATCCAGGGCGTGTGCGAGAAGCCTTTTTCTTTGCTGCAAGGGCTCGACGGATGGAGATTTTGGGGGAAGCTCTCGATATTGGTCGCAAGTGGAAAGCGGTGGCCCACACAGCAGAAGGTACCCTCGTCGGTTGGTACGCTTGGGCCAAAAGCCATTTTCATGAAAGGCTTACTAGCCCTAGCGATGTACGTTTCAGGTCGGGTGCTCCCCCGCTCCAGGATCTAAGTTACCGAAAGGATAAGTTTCCTCAGCCCTCCTCCCTTGCCCAACTAGAGGCGGCGCTTCGGGCTTATGCTCCTCTGACTAGAGGTCGGGAAGATATCTTTCACCGGCGGATACGCTACCTCAAGAAGCACTATGGGGTCAAGGGACTCCAGGCTTTATACGAAGCGCTTTCTTCTGGTGAGGTGGATCCTATTACCTGCACCTGGCTCAATGGGCCTCGACTTGCCCAGCGCCTAGGTCTCGAATATGAGGTTTAGAATCCCCAAAAGGAGGTCGGTGTGTTCCAAGAACTCTTTCCCCTAAAGCCCTCAGCAAAGGGCTTCCTACATGAACGCTTCCAAAAGTACGGCCAGGAGGGCCCTAAGCTCTTCGAGCGCTTTGTCCGCAAGGTTCTGAAGGAACTCCACCCCGAGTGGAGCCGCACCTTTACCCGTGTGCTCCCGTGGGGGGAGTGGGCCCGGGAGAGGGGTCTTGCCTCCAAGGACACGGGGATAGACCTGGTGGGGGTGGAGGAAACCGGGGAGGCCTGGGGGATCCAGGTCAAGCTCTGGGACGAGCCCTTGGGGTGGAAGGCCCTGGGCACCTTCGTGGGGAGCCTGGACCTTTATGGGTTCAAAGGGGGCCTCCTTGTGGCCCCGAGCGGGGTGACCACGGAGGCGGAGAACAAGCTTTCGGGGCTCCCCCGGCGGGTGGTCGTTCTCAAGGAGGAGGACCTCCTCGCCGGGCTGGACCCCGACTCCCTGGATCCTGAGAACCTGGAGGCCCTGAAGAAGAAGGAGCCGAGGGCCCTCCGCCCCTACCAGGAGGAGGCCCTGGAGAAGATCCAGGAGAAGCTGAAGGCGGGGGGCCGGGGCAAGCTCATCATGCCCCCGGGCACGGGGAAGACCCTGGTGGCCCTCCGGGCCATCGAGGCCCTCGTTTCCCCCGGGGAGGTGGCGGTCTTCTTCGCCCCCTCTATCGCCCTCCTGGACCAGACCCTGCGGGCTTTTGAGGAGAACGCCCTGAAGCCCCTGCGCTACCTGGCGGTGGTTTCGGACCAGGGGGTAGGGCGGACGGACGAGGACACCCTCTCTAAGCTCTCCCTCCTCCACATCCCCCCTACCACCCGCGCGGAGGAGCTGGCCTCTGCCCTGAAGGAGATCCGGGCCCGGCACCCCGAGGAGATCGTGGTGCTCCTCTCCACCTACCAGTCCTCGGAGGTGCTGGAGCAGGCCCAGAAGGCGCACGGGGTGGGGCCCTTCGCCCTCATGGTCATGGACGAGGCCCACCGCACGGCGGTGGCCGGGCTCAGGGGACAGGAGTCCCCCTTCGCCGCGGTGCACAAGGACGAGCGGATCCGGGCCCACCGCCGCCTCTACATGACCGCCACCCCTAGGGTCTACGAGGTGCGGGGTGGGGGGAACGGGGAGGCGGCTTCGGGCAGGAGGAGAGGAGCCCTTCTCGCCCCACCCCAGGAAGAGGTGCAGGTGGAGATCTTCTCCATGGACAACGAGGAGGTCTACGGGCCCACCCTCTTCGAGTACACCTTCGCGGAGGCGGTGAGGGCGGGGTACCTCTCGGACTACAAGGTCATCGTCTTCGGCATTCCCGAGGAGGCTCAGGAAAAGCTCTCGCACTACCTGCTTAGGGCACAGGCCCTCCCTGTGGAGGAAACCCTGAAGGCCATCGGGCTCTGGCGGGTCCTCCAGGGGCACGTGGAGGGGGAAGAGGTGGACTTCAAGCGGGTCATCGTCTTCAACCCCTCCATCCGTAAGTCCAAAGACCTGGAGGCGGAGCTGGTGAAGGTGGCCCAAGCAGCCCGGGAGGCGGGCCTCTTCCCCGAGGAGGATCCCAAGGGGGTGGAGATCCGGCACATCGACGGAAGCCACTCTGCCTACAATCGCCGGATGCTCCTCGGGTGGCTTGCAGAAGAGGAGCCCGACACGGTTCACGTCCTCACCAACGCCAAGGTGCTCACCGAGGGCATCGACGTGCCCGCCCTGGACGGGGTGGTGTTCATGCACCCCCGGGACAGCGTGGTGGACGTGATCCAGGCGGTGGGCCGGGCCATGCGCAAGGCTCCGGGGAAGACCTACGGCTACGTGATCCTCCCGGTCATCGTGCGGGGGAAGGACGAGGGGGCGGAGCTGGAACGGGCGGGCTACCGCACGGTGTGGCAGGTGCTCTCGGCCCTCCGGGCGGTGGACAAGACCTTCGATGCCCGCACCCGGGCGGTGCTGGTGAGGGGGGCTTCCGGGGAGGGCGAGGGCCAAAGGGAGAGCGGGGACACGGTGAGGGTGGATGTCCAGGGGTCTTCCCCCCTCCTCTTCGACGGGCTCCTGGAGAGGGAGGAGCTAAGGGCCATCGTCCCCGTGATCAAGGGCAAGCTGGTAAAGCGCCTGGGCCTGGGGGAGAGGTACCTGGAGGACTGGGCGGAGGAGGTGGCCAAGATCGCGGAGCGGCTCCAGGGGGTCCTGCGGGGGGCGATCCGGGAACACCCCGAGGCCCGGAAGGGGATGGAGGCCCTCCTCCAGGCCCTCCGCCAGGTGGTGAACGAGGAGATCGGGGAGGAGGAGGCCCTCCTCATGCTGGTGCAGCACCTCCTCACCGGGCCGGTGTTCGATGCCCTCTTCGGGGAACTCAGGCAGGCCCGGAAGGACCCCGTCACGGAGGCCTTGGACGGGCTCTGGCAGACCTTTGAGGGGCTGGTGGCCCGGGAAACGGAGGCCCTCCAGAGCTTCTACGAGGGCGTGCGCCTGAAAGCCCAGGGCCTCACCGACCGGGGGGAGCGGGTGGACTTCCTGCGCAGGCTCTACGACACCTTCTTCAAGAAGGCCTTCTCCCGGGTGGCGGATCAGATGGGGATCGCCTACACCCCGGTGGAGCTGGTGGACTACCTGGTGCGGAGCGCGGACGAACTCCTGAAGAAGCACTTCGGGCGGGGCCTGGAGGGGGAAGGGGTCTACGTCCTGGAGCCCTTCGCGGGCACCGGCACCTTCCTGGTGCGCCTCCTCCACCACCTGGGGGCCGAGGGCACCCGGGCCAAGCTGGAGCGGGGGGAGGTGTTCGGGAACGAGATCCTCCTCCTGCCCTACCACGTGATGCGGGCCAACGTGGAGGCGGAGGCCCTGGATCTCACCGGGGAGTACCGCCCTTTTGAGGGGGCCCTCCTGGCGGACTCCTTCCGGCTGGCGGAGTACGCCTACGAGAAGGGCGGGCTCCCGCAAATCCCCCTCTTCCCCGAAACCTACAGCGACCGCATCAAGCGGCAGGTGGAAAGCCCCATCCAGGTGGTTCTCTCCAACCCCCCGTGGCGAGCCTGGGCCGAACGAGAGGGGCAGGGGAGGAATGCCCGCTACCCCAAGATCAGGAAGCGGATAGAGGAGACCTACGTCCGGCGGTTCTGGGAACTCCTCCCCCCTGGGGAGTCCAGACAGGGCAAGCTTTTGAACTCCCTCTACGACCTTTACATCCATGCCCTGCGCATGGCCACCGACCGGGTGGAGGAGGGGGTCGTCGCCCTGGTGACCAACAACGGCTGGCTTGCGGGGAAGGCGGCCCGGGGCTTGCGGGCCTCCCTGGTGGAGGAGTTCGCCGAGGTCTATGTCTACGATCTTCGGGGGGATGCGAGAACCAAAGGGGAGGAACGGAGAAATGAGGGGGGAAACCCATTTGGCAACCTGACCCGTTCGGGAATTTGCCTCCTCCTCCTGGTCAAACGCAAAGACCACCAGGAGCGGGGTAAGGTCTTCCTCTACCGGGTGAGGGACAGGCTTTCGGCGGAGGCCAAACTGAAGGAGGTCGAAGAGCGCGGCTCCGTCCTTGGTACCCCCTGGCGGGAGGTACCCCTGGAGGAGTGGCTGGGGCAGGCCAGCGGGGCATGGGAGCAAATGGTACCGGCGGAGAAGGTGTTCGAGGTGCGATCTGGTGGAGTGAAAACTAACCGTGATGCCTACACCTTCAACCCCTCTAGGGCGGAGCTGGAGCGCCATATGAGGCGATTCATCGCCACCTACGAGGCCTACCTGGAGAGGGTAAAGAGGGGAGAGATCACCGAGAAGAATCTAGAAGAGAAGATTGAGAACGATAAAACCGATAAGAAAGACGAAAGCCTCATCAAGTGGGATGGATTTCTCAAAGCAGATCTTTTGAGGGGCAAAGCCGAAGCTTACGAACGGGAAAGGATCTATCGGTCAAACTACCGACCTTTCGTGCCCCTCTGGCTTTACTTCAGCGAGTTATTCAACAACAGCGTCTACCAAACCCCCCGCATGTGGCCCACCCCCGAAGTGGAGAACGTAGCCATAGGGGTCAGCCAAGGAACAGCCCAAGGGAGCATTGCCTTGGCTACAAAGGTGGTTGTTAGCCTAGACTTCGTCACCCGCACCCAGCTCTTCCCCCTTTACGTCTACGAACCCGCCTTTACCCTTGGGGATGCCTCAAACCCAACCCTAGAAAAGCGCTCCAACATCAAGGCAGAAGCCCTAAAGCTCTTCAAGGAACGTTATGGGGACGTGTCCCCTGAGGATCTCTTCGCCTTTGTCTACGCCGTCCTTTCCCACCCCCTCTACGCGGAAACCTTCGCGGAGGACCTCAAACAGGGCGGCCTGCCCCGGCTCCCCCTTCCCGGGGCCCCTGAAGACTTCCGGGCCCTGGTCGAGGCGGGGAAGAAGCTCCTGAAGCTCCACGCAGAGTACGAGGGCCTTGACCCCTACCCCCTGGTGGAGGAGGTGGATCCCAAGGCCCCCGAGGATCCCTACGACCGCTACCGGGTGGAGCGAATGAGGCTGGACAGGGAGAAGGGAACCCTCCAGTATAACGAGTGGGTGGAACTCAAGGGGATTCCCCAGGAGGCCTTCCTCTGGCAACCCGGGGGGTACGACCCCCTCACCTGGATCGTCCGGTACTTCAAGGTGGAGGAGAAGGTGCCCCAGGGCAAGGGCCCCGCCATCGTCTGGGATCCCAACAAGCTTCTAAGGGAAGAGGGGAATCCCCGTTGGCTCCTGGAGCACATCGGGCGGGCGGTGCGGGCGGCGGTGGAAACGGTGGGGGTCTTCCGTGAGGTGGAGCCTACCCTGAGTAGGGTCTTCGGCACCCTAGGAGAAGGGGCATGAGCGCGATTCCCCTTGAGGCCCTCCTCCCCTCTCCCCTGGAGGCCCTGTCTGGGGGGGATCTCAAGGAGGCGGTGGCCCTGGCCCACCGGGCCCTGGAGGGGGCCCTCTCCCGGGGGGTGGACCGCTGGGTTCTCACCTACTCCGGGGGGAAGGACTCCACCGCCCTTGCCGTTTTGACACTTGAATGGCTAAAGAGCAAGGGTTATCCTGGAGAGGCCCACCTGATTTACGCGGACACGGGGCTGGAGATCCCCACCCTCCACGCCCACGCCCTCTCCTTCCTCGAGGCCCTCGGGAGGCTCCACCCGCCCCTCAGGGTGCACATCGCCCGGCCCCGCCCCGAGGAGAGCTTCTGGGTGCAGGTCATCGGGAAGGGCTACCCCCCACCCCACAACCGGTTCCGGTGGTGCACCAAGCGGCTCAAGGTGGCCCCCATGGACGGCATCGTCCGGGGGCTTGGGGGGAAACCGGTCATCCTCACGGGGGTGCGGTTCGGGGAGTCGGACGCGCGGGATGCCCGCCTCCACCTCTCCTGCTCCCGGGGTGGAGAGTGCGGCCAGGGGGTCTGGTTTGAGGAGAGCCATCGCCTCGGGGCCCTCTACCTGGCCCCCATCGCCTTCTGGCGGGAGTGCCAGGTGTGGGATTTCCTCAACTACGTGGCCCCCTCCTGGGGCTACCCCACGGGGGGCCTCGAGGGGGTCTACGGGGGCCGGGACACCCGCTTCGGGTGCTGGGCCTGCACGGTGGTGCGCCAGGAGAAGGCCCTGGCCAGAATCGCGGCCACCCGGGATGGGGAGCGGTACCGCCCCCTCCTGGAGTTCAGAACCTGGCTCCTGGAGTTCTGCGCCCGGCCCGAAAACCGGGTTCTTCGCCCGAATGGGGTTCCGGGCAGGCTGACCCTAGGGGCCAGGCGGGCCATCCTGGAGCGCCTCGAGGCCCTGCAGGCTTCCACCGGGCTTCCCCTCCTTTCGGAGGAGGAGAGGGCCCTCATCGGGCGCTACTGGCGGATGCCCAAATACGGGAACCGGTACGGCTAGACGTGCTACCCTGTTCTTGGGTGGACAATGCCCTACGCGGGAGAGCCCTCCAATCCGTTCGGGGTAGAGAGGTTTTTGGAGCGGATAGACGAAGGGGTGGTGGATGCTTACTGCAGGTTCTTTGACAAGGTAGAGGATCTCTCAAAGACCCTGAAGGAGGAGGATGTCATCCCCTTTGACCTCCCCCAAGATCCTCCGATCCCCGTGGCCATAGCCGTAGATGGAGGGCAGTCCATCCTTTTCCGGGAACACCCCTTCCTCTCCATAGGGTTGGTGCGGGTTTCCGCCTCGCCCTTTCCCTGGGGAGGGCGCGGAAAGGAGCTCCGCTTCCCTCCCGTCGAGGATCAGATCGCCCCTCCGGCCCTCTTAGGCCTAGGAGAAGCGGATGGGTTTCGGGAGAGGGCCCGGGAGGCCATGAGGGCCCGGTTTTCGGGGGAATGGGGGGCTGTAGGGGAGATCCTCCAGGTCTTCTCCCGGAGGACGAAGATTGGGCTCCAGGACCTCGGGACGTACTACCAGAAGGATCTGGAAGGTTTTACCCGGGTCTTGAGAGAGGTCCTGGAGTGGGCGTATATGGTCTGGATACTGGAAGGCTTCTCCGGGGCTGTGGGGCCTTCCCGGCTTCTCCTCATCAAGGACGGCCGCCTGGCCCAGACCGGGGTGGAGAACAGCTTCAGGAAGAAGCTGAAGGACTACTTTGCCCAAAGCGGGGCCCTTATCGTGGGTGTTTCCAAGCGCTCCCGGATGGTGCAGGAGGGCCTTATCTCCCTGGTCATCTCGGAGTGGCTGGAAGACCAGGCAAACCGGCTGGGGCATGGCCGCTTCCTCATCCGTGTGCCTGAGGAACTCATGAAAGAGGCCTACAAGTACGAGCGCCAATGGAACGCGGAAGCGGAGCAGACCTTCAGCCTGGGCAGGCGGTATGTCCTGCGCCTCTTTGAGGAAACCCTGGAACCGGGCCAGGCGGTGGCGGTTCTGGACATTCCCGAGAGGGTGGACGAGGAAGGCGTAAAGACCATAGGCGCTGTCCTAAAGGAGGCCAGGAGCGCCCTTTTCGGAGGCTCTGTGGGGTATCTGCAGGAAGCCCACGGCCGGGCCTCCATTGGAGAGGGGCTCTCGCAAAAGCTGAGAAGGGCCATCATGGAACGGTTAAGAGAAAGGCTTCCTGAGGAGCGCTGGTGGAAGTACATGAGGATCCTCCAGGTATGACGGGCCAGGTGCCGGCCAAAGAAAAGCTGGGGGTGGTGGTGGAGTCCCGCCGGAGGGAGTACTGGACGGAGCTGGTGCTCCTCATCACCCCCAAGGAGATTGGGGCGGAGCGTAAGCCCCTTTTGGGGGAGTTCCTGGAAGTGGTCTTCGAGGAAAGGGGGGGGCGGAGACGTTATGTGGCCATGGTACGGGATGCCTACTATGCCCCTCTTTCCGGACGGGACTACCTTCGGGAGATGGGCCTCGGCCACATGAACGACCCCGATTTCCTGAAGAAGGATGTCTGGACTGCTAAGGAGCATAACTTCCTCCACTTCGTGTTGGTGATCCTCGGGGCCCTGGGGGAGGAGGAAGGGCATCTCCGCTTCTACCCCTCCACCCGTACCATCCCGCCCATCACCCGGGTGGAGGTCTACCCCTTTACGGAGGCCGAGCTGGCCCGGGTGGTGGACCTCACGGTGGGGGTTCCCCAAGGCGGTGGGGAGGGAAATGCAGGGGGAAGGGTCCGGTTGGGGTACCTTTGCTACGGGAGCGGCTACGAGCCCGGGGCCGAGCATAAAGATGCGGGCAAAACCGTGGACCCCGCCCTTTTCCGCGGGCGGAGGACGGCCAACTTCGGCAAGACGGGCTTCGGCAAGAGCAACGAGAACAAGGTGATCATCACCCTGGTGGCCCACGCCTTCCCCGAAACGGGGTTCCTTATCTTCGACCTCAACGGGGAGTACGCGGTTCAGACCACTAGTACTACGGAGATGGGCCTGGTGCAGGCCTTTGCCCGGCTTGGCCTCAAGGGGCGCATCGTCTTCTACACCAACCGCCACGGGAAGGGCCTTGAAGACTTGGCCGAGTACGTGGAGGTGCGCCCCCTCAAGGTGGACTTCTACAAGCACCCCCGCCTGGCGGTGGAGCTGGCCTACCACCGGTCGGTCTTCCTTGGGGAAAAACCCCCGCAGTACCTGGAGGGGGTCTACTTCGGTTGGGAGGACGTGGAAGCCGTCCCCAACCGGATGGCCTACGTTTACGGAGCCCTAAGGGGTGTGGGTTTAGCCTCCTCCCCAGGGTTTACCGTTCGCCTTGGCAAGCAGACCTACCGCCTTGACTCGCGGGAAGGGTGGGAGGAGTTGAGGGCCAGGCTCGACATAGGGTCCCAGGACGAGGAAGAGGAAGAAGGGGATCAGGAAGGGGAGAGGAGGAAGAGCAAAAAGGCTTCCGGGGGTACCCGGGACCTATACCGCTTTAAGAACCGCCTTTCCTTCCTCAACAGGTTACATGCGCCTGGAGAGGAACAGGACCTGGTGGCCCGTGTAAAGGCCGACCTCTTTGAGGAGCGGGGAAAGGTGGTCATCCTGGACCTTCCCTCCCTGGGGGAGATGGCGGACTTCTTCACCAAGCACCTCATGGCCGAACTCTTCCAGGAGGCCGTGGAGCTTTATGGGGAGAGGCAGGCGGACTTCATCGTGGTCATCGAAGAGGCCCATAATCTCCTTAGGGACGAGGCGGGGCCCTTCTACCGCGTGGCCAAAGAGGGGCGGAAGTACGGCATGGGCATGCTTTACTCTACCCAGTCCCCCTCGGATATCCCCAAGGAGATCCTCGCGCAAACGGAGAACTTCCTTGTCAAGCACGTTTCCAGCGAGGAGGATGCCAAGGTTCTCCATAAGGTCAAGGTAGCCTTCGCCCCGGTGACGGGATTTTTGCTTTCCGAGCCCATCGTGGGGTACTCGTACGTGTATTTTGAACCCTATCAGCCCTTCGTGGTCCCGCTGAAGGTGAGGCTTCTGGAAGAGGTGGTTGCAGAACTCTCCCATTGGGGGAAAGGCTCGTAGGGGTTTACCCCTAGTGTAGGGGGATGCAAGGGTCGAATAACCGAAGATCATTCGCACGGTCAAGGCCAGAGGGGCTTGGCTGATAAATCGCCTTACGCCCCTCCGGAGGGGGAAGGAGGCTGAGGAGGACCCGCAGCCCATAGGCCACCAGCTCCAAAAACGCCCGCCTCATGGCCGTAAGCGCCTTCCTCTCCTGCAAATACCCCCCACACCCGCCAGCAACACGCCCCCCCGGGGACGGAACACCCCCAACGCTTCCCGCCCCAACCGACCATCCGGCGTGTATCCCCCTCCAGAAGCCACCCCAAAAGGCCACAGCAACCGCCGCCCCTCCCCCAGGGCAGGGTCCGGTCTGAGCCGCGCCCCTAGGCTTGTACACCTTTAGCCTCCTCCTGATGTGATCTGACCCTTCAACCTTTTCATACCCCTTTACGTAGATTCCTTCACCCTAGGCCACCAGTGAAAGAGGGTATGCCTGCGCACCGTGGCTGGGTCCTCCTCAAGGGTCCGGCACCGCTCGGCCACCACCCCCATCATCTCCTCCAGGGTCGCAAAGTACCGGTTGGCCACCGCCTCGTTCACCAACGGCCACACCCGCTCCGCCGGTTGCAGCTCAGGACTGTAAGGTGGCAGAAAGACCAAGCGGATCCCCTCCGGTACCTCCAACCGCCCAGACGTGTGCCACCCCGCCCGGTCCAAAAC
>NZ_KB890605.1 GCF_000373145.1 Thermus oshimai DSM 12092 | reverse complement strand
CACAATCTCCACCTCGTCCCCAACCTTCACCTTCCCCCGCTCAATCCGGCCCGTGGCCACCGTCCCACGACCCGTGATCGTAAATACGTCCTCCACCGGCATCAAGAACGGCTTGTCCACGTCCCGCACCGGCGTGGGAATGTACTCGTCAATCGCGTCCAACANCTCCCAAATCCGNTCCACCCACTCGTTCTCCCCACGCTTCGTCTGGGGGTTCTTGTGCATCTGCTCCAGCGCTAAAAGCGCACTCCCACGGATCACCGGAACCTCGTCCCCAGGAAACTCGTACTGGTTCAGAAGGTCCCGCACCTCCATCTCCACCAGGTCCAAAAGCTCCGGGTCGTCCACCATGTCCACCTTGTTCATGAACACCACGATGTACGGCACCCCCACCTGGCGGGCCAACAGAATGTGCTCCCGCGTCTGCGGCATCGGACCGTCCGCCGCCGACACCACCAAAATCGCCCCGTCCATCTGCGCCGCACCCGTGATCATGTTCTTGATGTAGTCCGCGTGACCCGGGCAGTCCACGTGCGAATAGTGCCGCTTCGCCGTCTCGTACTCCACGTGCGCCGTGTTGATCGTAATCCCCCGCGCACGCTCCTCCGGGGCCTTGTCAATCTCCCCGTAGTCCTTCACCTCCACGTTCGGGTTCTCCGCCGCCGCCACAAACGTCAGCGCCGCCGTCAACGTCGTCTTCCCGTGGTCCACGTGCCCAATCGTCCCCACGTTCACGTGAGGCTTCGTGCGGATAAACTCGCCCTTGGCCATCTTCGTTCTCCTTTCAGCAAAGAGGGGTGGACCCCAAAGGGTCCACCCGGATTCCCTCACTGTCCCTTGATGAGCTTCTCCTGCACCTGCTTGGGGACTTCCTGGTAGTGGTCAAAGAACATGACGAAGGAGCCCCGGCCCTGGGTCTTGGAGCGGAGGTCGGTGGCGTAGCCGAACATCTCCGCCAGGGGCACGTAGGCCCGGATCACCTGGGCGTTGCCCCTGGGCTCCATGCCCAGGATCTGGCCGCGCCTGGAGTTCAGGTCCCCGATGACGTCCCCCATGTACTCCTCGGGGGTGGTGACCTCTACCCGCATGATGGGCTCGAGGATGACGGGATCGCCCTTCTGCACCGCCTCCTTGATGGCCATGGAGCCCGCGATCTTGAAGGCCATCTCCGAGGAGTCCACCTCGTGGTAGGAGCCGTCGTAGAGGGTGACCTTCACGTCCACCACGGGGAAGCCGATGAGGGGCCCGGACTGCATGGCCTCCTCAATCCCCTTCTGGACCGCGGGGATGTACTCCTTGGGGATCACCCCGCCCACGATGGCGTTCACGAACTCAAAGCCCGACCCCCGGGGCAGGGGCTCGGCCTTGATCTTCACGTGGCCGTACTGGCCGCGGCCACCGGTCTGGCGGATGAACTTGCCCTCCACGTCCACCGGCTTGGTGATGGTCTCGCGGTAGGCCACCTGGGGCTTGCCCACGTTGGCGTCCACCTTGAACTCCCGCTTGAGCCGGTCCACGATGATCTCCAGGTGGAGCTCGCCCATCCCGGAGATGATGGTCTGGCCGGTCTCGGGGTGGGTGGACACGCGGAAGGTGGGGTCCTCCTCCGCCAGGCGGACCAGGGCCTGGGAGAGCTTGTCCTGGTCGGCCTTGGTCTTGGGCTCGATGGCCACGTCGATGACGGGCTCGGGCACCTCAATGGACTCCAGGACGATCCGGGGGGCGTCCTCGCCCACCAGGGTGTCCCCGGTGATGGTGTCCTTCAGGCCCACCACCGCGCCCAGATCCCCCGCCTTGAGCTCCTCCACCTCCTCCCGGTGGTTGGCGTGCATCCGGAGGAGGCGGGCCACCCGCTCCTTGCGGCCCTTGGTGGTGTTGTAGACGTAGGAACCCGAGGTGATGGTGCCGGAGTAGACCCGGATGAAGGTGAGCCGGCCCACGTAGGGGTCGGCCATGATCTTGAAGGCCAAGGCCGCCAGGGGGCCGTTGGGGTCGGGGTGGATCTCCACCTCCTCCCCTTCGGGGGTGGTGCCCCGGATGGGGGGGATGTCCAGGGGGGAGGGCAGGTAGTCCACCACCGCGTCCAGGAGGAGCTGGACGCCTTTGTTCTTCAGGGCGGACCCGAGGAACACGGGGGTGATCTTGATGTCGATGGTGCCCTTGCGGATGGCGGCCACCAGCTCCTCCTCCGTGGGCTCCTCCCCCTCGAGGTACTTGAGCATGACGTTCTCGTCAAAGTCCGCGGCGGCCTCGATGAGCTTCTCGTGGTACTCCTGGGCCTGCTCGCGGTACTCCTCGGGGATGGGGATCTCCCGGATGTCCGTCCCCAGGTCGTTGCCGTAGGTATAGGCCTTCATCCGGAGGACGTCGATGATGCCGGAGAAGGTGTCCTCCCGGCCGATGGGGAGCTGCATGACCACCGGACGGGCCCCCAGGCGCTCCTGCATGGTGCGGATGACCAGCCAAAGATCGGCCCCCGTCTTGTCCATCTTGTTGGCGAAGGCGATGCGGGGCACCTTGTACTTCTCCGCCTGGCGCCAGACGGTCTCGGACTGGGGCTCCACCCCCTGGCTGGAGTCAAAGACCACGATGGCCCCGTCCAAGACCCGCATGGAGCGCTCCACCTCGATGGTGAAGTCCACGTGGCCCGGGGTGTCGATGATGTTGATGCGGTGGTCCTTCCAGAAGCAGGTGGTCACGGCGGCGGTGATGGTGATGCCCCGCTCCCTTTCCTGCTCCATGAAGTCCATGGTGGCCGCGCCCTCGTGAACCTCCCCGATCTTGTGGATCTTGCCGGTGTAGTAGAGGATGCGCTCGGTGGTGGTGGTCTTGCCGGCGTCGATGTGGGCGGCGATGCCGATGTTGCGGAGCCTTTTTAGGTCGTACTCAACCTTGACCGCCATGGTTACCACCGGTAGTGGGCGTAGGCCCGGTTGGCCTCGGCCATCCGCTCCACGTCTTCCTTCTTCTTCACCGCCCCGCCCTTACCCTCGGCGGCGTCCAGGAGCTCATTGGCCACCCGCACCGCCGCCTGGCGCTCGGGGCGGGCGTTGGCCGCCTGCACCAGCCAGCGCAGGGCCAGGGACTGCTGCCTGCGGGGGGAGACCTCCATGGGCACCTGGTAGTTGGCCCCACCCACCCGGCGGGAACGCACCTCCATCTTGGGCTTCACGTTCTCCACCGCTTGCTTGAAGACCTTCAGGGGCTCCTGCCCGGTCTTCTCCTGGATGATGCGGCAGGCCTCGTAGAAGATGCGGGCCGCCAGGTTCTTCTTGCCGTCCCGCATCAGCTTGTTGATGAAGGCCGAGACCACCACGTCCCCGTAGACCAGGTCGGGTTGGAGCTGGCGTACTTCTGCTCTCCTTCTGCGCGCCATAGTTCACCTACTTCTTCTTGGCCGGAGCCGCGCCCTTGGTCTCCTTAGGCCGCTTGGTCCCGTACTTGGACCGGCTCTTCTTCCGGTCCTTCACCCCCTGGGTGTCGTAGACCCCGCGGACGATGTGGTAGCGCACGCCCGGGAGGTCCTTCACACGGCCCCCGCGGATGAGGACCACGGAGTGCTCCTGGAGGTTGTGCCCCTCGCCGGGGATGTAGGCGGTGACCTCGTACCCGGAGGTGAGGCGGACCTTGGCCACCTTCCGGAGAGCGGAGTTGGGCTTCTTGGGGGTCACGGTGCGCACCACCGTGCACACCCCCCGGCGGAAGGGCGAACCCTTCAAGGCCGGCACCTTGCTCTTCTTCTGGACCTTCTCGCGGCCCTTTCGGACTAACTGGTTGATCGTCGGCAGTGCCACCACTCCCTTCTTCTTGGACTTGCCCCCGTGTTCTCAAGATCCACCCGGGGAAGACCCTCCCCGAAACAGCCCGCATAGGGCCCCGCCCTCAGGGCCAGGGGCTGGCCCTGAGGGCTCTCAACTTCCCTAGTGTAAGGGGCTGGGGCCCTTTTGGCAAGGGCTAGAGGGGCCTGAGCTCCAGCCTGAGGACCTGGTTGCCGAGGATCTGGACGGTCTGCACCAGGGTGCGGTAGCCGGGGGCCACCAGGGTGAGCTCGTAGGTCCCGGGGGGCACCTGGAGGCGGAGGTACCCGCCCTGGGCCCGGCCCACCTCCTCCCCGTTCAGGAAGACCCGGGCCTCGGCGTTAAGGTAGAGCTCCAGGGTGGCCTGGAGGGGGAGGAGGTCGGCGGAGAGGCGCAGGGTCTCCCCGGGGCGGACCTCGAGGCGGGCCTGGTAGGCCGCGTACCCCGGGGCCTGGAGGAGGAGCTCATAGGAGCCCGCCCGGAGGCTTAAGCGGAGAGGGGTGCGGCCCACAAGGCGGCCATCCAGGTACACCTCCGCCCCCTGGGGCCTGGAGTCCAGCTCTAAGGTGCCGGTCTGGAGGGGGCGGAGCTGGGCGCTTAGGCGGGTTTCCCGGCCCCTTTCCACGCGCACCTGGGCGGTGTAGGGCTCGTAGCCGGGGCTCCTAAGCTCCACCCGGTAGGTGCCCTCGGGAAGGGTGAGGCGCAAGGGGGTGCGGCCCTGGAGGCGGCCCTCCAGGTAGACCTCCGCCCCGGAAGGGGTGGACTCCAGGAGGAGGGTGCCCGTGCGCGGCTCGGGGGTGAGGCGGGCCTCGAGGCGGGCCGTCTCCCCGGCCCGCACCTGGACCGTGGCCCGGTAGGGCTCGTACCCCGAAAGGCGGAGCTCCACGCTGTAGCGCCCCTCGGGGAGGGTGAGGTCCAAAGGCGTCCTACCCCTGAGGCTCCCATCCAGGTACACCTCGGCCCCCGAGGGGGTGGAGCGCAAGAGCAGGACCCCGGTCCGGGGCAGGGGGACCAGCTGGGCCAGGATCTGGACCCGCTCCCCGGGGCCCGGGTTCACCGTGGCCCTGTAGGGCTGGTACCCGCTCAAGCGGAACTCCACCTCGTGGCGGCCCGGGTTCACGGCAAGGGTGAGGGGGGTGCGGCCCTGGAGGCGGCCGTCCAGGTAGACCTCCGCCCCTTGGGGCCTGGAGTCCAGGACCAAGGTGGCCGTGGCCGGGGTGGGGAGGCGGCCCACGAAGTAGCGGGCCACGTCCGTGACCCAGTCCCGGTCGGGCAGGGGCTCAATCACGATGGAAAGGGCCCGGGCCAGCCCCTCCGCCCCCTGGACCCGGACCCGGTTCCCCTCCACGTCCAGGATCTCCCCCAGGGAGAGGGGGCGCTTGCTGGCCACCGCCAGGATGCGGTCCTCCCCCTCGGGGCCGGTGACGGTGTAGCGGTAGCGGCCCCCTTCCGGGGGGAAGCGCCGGGTCTCCCCCGCCCTCAGGAAGTTGTTCCGCTCGTAGGCGTTGGGGAGGATGGGGTCAATGCGCCCGTCGGCGTTGATGTTGAAGAGGTACACGTAGGCGTCCTGGTTGACGTTCACATAGACGTAGATGGGGTCCCCGATGCGGTAGACCGCCTGGCCGGTCTTCCCCGGGTCCTTGTCCACCCAGACCTTCACCTGAAGGTCCGTGGGCACGGGGTTTACGATGATGCCCTGGGGGGAGATCTGCTGGCCCAGGGCCAGGCCGAGGAGCACGGCCAGCGAGCCAAGGCCCTTCTTTAGGAGTTTCCACATGGCGTCCACCTCCACCCTCAAGGTAAAGGGCGGATGTGAAAATCCTGAGGGAAAACGCCCAAGGGGCCTTAATCCTGGAAGGCCCCCAGGCGGCGGAAGCGGCGGTAGCGGTCCTGGTAAAGGGCCTCGGGGGAAAGCCCCTTAAGCTCCTCCAGGGTCTGCAAAAGGGCCTCCTTGATGTTCCGGATGGCCCCCTCGGGGTCCTTGTGGGCCCCCCCCTCGGGCTCGGGGACGATGGCGTCCACCACCCCCTGGGCCAGGAGGTCCTTGGCGGTGAGCTTCAGGGCCTCGGCGGCTTTGGGGGCCTCCTTGGCGTCCCGCCAGAGGATGGCCGCGCAGGACTCGGGGCTGATCACGGAGTACCAGGCGTTTTCCAGGATGAGGACCCGGTTGGCCACCCCGATGGCCAAGGCCCCCCCGCTTCCCCCCTCCCCCAGGATCACCGCCACCGCGGGCACCCTTAAGCGCCCCATGCGCTGGATGCTCTGGGCGATGACCCAGGCCTGGCCCCGCTCCTCCGCGGAGACCCCGGGGTAGGCCCCGGGGGTGTCGATGAAGGCCAAAAAGGGGTAGCCGAAGCGGTCCGCCAGGTCCATGAGGCGCATGGCCTTGCGGTAGCCCTCGGGGTGGGGCATGCCGAAGTTGCGCTTCAGGTTCTCCTTGGTGTCCCGGCCCTTCTGGTGGCCGGCCACCACCACCTTCTGCCCCTCGAGGTAGGCGAGCCCCCCCACGATGGCGGGGTCGTCGGCGAAGGCCCGGTCCCCGTGGAGCTCCAGGAAGCCGGTGAAGGCCTTCTCCAGGACGTCCAGGGTGGTGGGGCGGCCGGGGGCCCGGGCCAGCTGGACCCGCTGCCAGGGGGTGAGGTTCTGGTAGGTCTCCTGCTTGAGGCGGGCGAGCCTTTCCTCCAGGAGGCGGATCTCGGCCTCGAGGTCCACCCCCGTGGTCTTGGCCGTCTCCTTCAGCTCGGCGATGCGCTTTTCCAGCTCCAGGATGGGCTTTTCAAACTCCAGGGGCATAGGGGACTCCCGGGTGGAGGTGGCGCAGGACCTGGACCAGCTCGGCCTTAAGCCGCCTGCGGTCCGTGACCCGGTCCACCATCCCGTGCTTTAGGAGGAACTCCGCGCGCTGGAAGCCCTCGGGGAGCTCCTGCCTTATGGTCTGCTTGATGACCCTGGGCCCGGCGAAGCCGATCAAGGCCCCGGGCTCGGCGAAGATCACGTCGGCTAGGGCCGCGAAGCTGGCGGTGACGCCCCCGGTGGTGGGGTCGGTGAGGACGGAAACGTAGGGGAGGCGCTTGGCCGCGAGGAGGTCCAGGCTCATCACCGTCTTGGCCATCTGCATGAGGGAGAGGGCGGCCTCCTGCATCCGGGCCCCCCCGGAGGCGGCCACGATGACCAAAGCCCGCCCCTCCTCCGCCGCCCGCTCCACGCCCCTGGCGATCTCCTCCCCCACCACGCTCCCCATGGACCCCCCGGCGAAGGCGTAGTCCATCACCAGGAGCACCGCGGGCACCCCCCCGATGGTGCAGGTGCCCCCCAGGATGGCGTCCTTGCGGCCGGTCTCCTCCTGGTAGGCCCTGAGCCTTTCCCGGTAGGGCTTGGTGTCCACGAAGCCCAAGGGGTCTAAGGGGCTTAGGCGGGTGGTCTCCTGGAAGGTGCCGGCATCGGCCAGCATGGCCACCCTTTCCTGGGCGGGCATGCGGTGGTGGTGGCCGCACTTGGGGCAGACCAGGAGGTTTTCCCGGAACTCCTTCTTGTAAAGCTGGGCCCCGCAGGCCTCGCACTTGGTCCAGAGCTCGGGGACGTCCCGGCTCTCCCCTTGGGGCTTCCTCCGGCGGAAAAAGCGCTCCAGGGCCATCAGGCCTCCTTGGGGGCCTCGAGAGCCCGGGTCTCCCCGGCCAGGCTTTGGCCGATGAAGACCGCCCCCGCCTCCACGTCCAGGGCCTGGGCCCGGACGGTGCCGGTGAAGCGGGCGGTCTTGCCCAAGGAGACCTTCTGGGCCAGGAGGTCCGCCTTCACCTCCCCGTGGACCTGGACCGCCTGGGCCTCTACCCTTTCCCCCTCTATGCGGCCCGTGCGCCCCACCTCCAGCTCCCCCTCCACGTAGACCGAGCCCTTCACCAGGCCGTCTATGCGCACCGGGCCCTTGGCCCTAAGGTCGCCCAGGACCTCGGTTTCCGGCCCCAGGTAGGTGAGCACCCCTTGCTTCCTGCCCAGCATGCGCCCCATTTTACCGGTCCGCCGAAAGGCCCCAAAGGAAAGGCCGGGGGTCCAGGGGGGTCCCGTGGCGGTACACGCTGTAGTGGAGGTGAGGGCCGGTGGAGCGGCCCGTGGAGCCCACGTAGCCGAGAAGCTGCCCCCTTTCCACCCGCTCCCCCGGGCGGACGGCCACCCGGGAGAGGTGGCCGTAGAGGGTCTGGTAGCCCTCCGCGTGGTCCAGGAGGACGGCGAGGCCGTAGGCCCCCATCCAGCCCACCCGGGCCACCACCCCCGCCCCCGTGGCCCGCACGGGGGCGCCGTAGGGGGCGGAGAAGTCCAGGCCGTCGTGGAACTCCACCCCCCGCCCGAAGGGGTTCCTCCGCATCCCAAAGTAGGAGGTCACGCCCCCATACCCCGAAAGGGGAAGGCCCAGGGGAAGGCTCCGTTCCACCTCCAGGGTCCTCTCCAGGGCGGGGGCCACCTCGGAAAGCTGGGCCTTCAGGTCCAGGACCTCCGCCCTAAGCCCGGTCCAGTCCAGGGGAACCCCGCCCCCCTTGGGGCCTTCCTGGTAGCGCACGGGGGTGGCGTTCAAGGGGGAAAGCCCCGCCCGGCGGCGGAGCTCTTCCAGGGCCTTTTTGAGCTCCTCCAGGTCCTTCTTGGTCCGCTTCGCCTCCTCCAACAGGGCCCCCTTCTCCGCCCGTTCGGCCTCCAGGGCCAGGCTGAGGCGCCGGGCCTCCTGGGCCAGGGTGCGCACCTCCCTCTCCAGGGCCCAGACCGCCTGGCTCCGGTGCCACAGGTAGAGGTTGGCCCCGCTCCAGAGGAGGAGGAAGCCCAAAAGGAGCAGGAGGGCCCAGCCCGGCAGGACCAGGGTGCGGCTTTCCCCCCCGCTTCGCGCCAGGAGGAGGGTGTAGCGCAAAGGCCGCCTTTTCATCCCCGGGGAGTATACCCTAAAGGACCTCGAGGACTAAGGGCATGGGGCTCGCCTCCTCCCCCAGGCGGAAGGCCCGGCGCAGGTGGGAAAGGGCCTCCTCCAGGCCCCGGCCCCGGTGGTAGACCAGGGCCAAAGGCTCCCCCCGTTCCGCCCGCTCCCCGGGCTTCTTTAAAAGCTCCACCCCCACCCCGTGGTCGATGGCCTCCCCCTTCTTCCGCCTGCCGCCCCCAAGGGCCAAGACGGCCAGGCCCACCTCCAGGGCGTCCACCTCCTGGACCAGGCCGGCCTCCTCCGCCAGGAAGGGCTCCACCTCCGCCAGCGGCAGGAGGGCGGGGTCCTCCACCACCCGGGGGTTTCCCCCTTGGGCCTCGAGGAAGGCGCGGAACTTATCCAAAGCGGCCCCGCCCTCCAGGGCCTTCCGGGCCAGGCCGGGGTCCAGGCCCTCGAGGCGTAGGGCCTCCTCCGCCAGGCGCAGGGCCACCTCCAAAAGGTCCCGGGGGCCTTCCCCCTTTAGGGCGGCGATGGCCTCCCGCACCTCCAGGGCGTTCCCCACCGCCCGGCCCAGGGGAGCCTCCATGGAGGTGAGGACCGCCCGCACCCGCCTGCCCGCCCCCTGGCCGATCGCCACCATGGTCCGGGCGAGAAGGCGGGCCTCCTCCAGGGTCTTCATGAAAGCCCCCCGGCCCACCTTCACGTCCAGGACGATGCTCCTGGCCCCGGCGGCGAGCTTCTTGCTCATGATGGAGCTGGCGATCAGGGGGAGGCTTTCCACCGTGGCGGTGACGTCCCTTAGGGCGTAGAGCTTCCCGTCCAAAGGGGCCAGGTCGGCGCTTTGGGCGGCGATGACCAGGCCCACCCGCTGGGCCCGCTCCAAAAACTCCCCTTCCGTCATCTCCCCCCGCCAGCCGGGGACGGACTCCAGCTTGTCGATGGTCCCCCCGGTGTGGGCCAGGCCCCGGCCGGACATCTTGGCGAAGGTGCACCCGGAGGCGGCCAGGATGGGCCCCACCACCAGGGTGGTCTTGTCCCCCACGCCCCCCGAGGAGTGCTTGTCCACGGGGTGGGGGAGGTGGGAAAGGTCCAGGGTTCGCCCCGAGCGGGCCATGACCTCCGTGAGCCATTGGGTCTCCTCCGGGGAAAGCCCCCGGAAGTAGACGGCCATGAGCCAGGCGGAAACCTGGTAGTCGGGGACCTCCTCCTTGAGGTAGCCCAGGAGGAAGGCCTCCAGGTCTTCCCGCCGGTGGGGTAGCCCTTCCCGCTTTTCCCGGATGAAGAGGACGGGGTTCATGGCCCCATGCTACGCCAGGGGCATGGCCACCCGGTACCGCTTCGGCCTCGAGGCCTACGAGAGGCTTTGCCGGGGCGTACCCCACGTGGAGCTCATCCGGGGGGAGGTGTACCAGATGGGCCCCATGGGACCCAAACCCGCCGTTGCCGTGGCCCGCCTGGTCCAGCGGTTCGCGGAAGAACTTGGGGAAAAGGCGGTGATCTGGCCGCAGAACCCCATCCGCAGCCTGGACCACGACCTGAACACCAAGCTCCCCCTCTACGCGGAAGCGGGGATCCCTGAGGTCTGGATCCTGGACCTGGGAAGGGGGCGGCCCCACCTCTTCCGGAACCCCCGGGCGGGGGTGTACACGGAGCCCCAGGCCTTCCCCGGGGTGCGGATTGAAGTCTAGGCCTTCCCCACGGAGCCGAAAAGCTCCATGCGGCTCTTCACCACCTCCTTCACCGCCTCCCGGGCCGGCCCCAGGTACTTCCTCGGGTCAAACTCCTTGGGGGCCTTGTTCAGGGTCTCCCGGATGAGGGCGGTGAAGGCCAGGCGCAGGTCGGTGTCGGTGTTGATCTTGGCGATCCCTAGGGCGATGGCCTTCTTGATGTCCTCGGGGTGGATGCCCGTGGCCTCCCCGATCTCCCCCCCAGCGGCCCGGAAGCGCTCTACGAGCTCCGGCGGCACGGCGCTCGCCCCGTGGAGGACCAAGGGGGCGGGGACCAAGGCGGCGATGCGCTCCAGCCGGGGGTGGTCAATGAAGGGCCTCCCCTTCCCCTTGTAGGCCCCGTGGCTGGTGCCGATGGCCACCGCCAGGTAGTCCGCCCCCGTTTCCTCCATGAAGCGCTTCGCCTCCTCGGGGTTGGTGAGGAGGGCGTCCTTCTCGTCCACGGCCACGTGTTCCTCAATCCCCGCAAGCCGCCCAAGCTCCGCCTCCACCGTGACCCCCACCGCGTGGGCCGCCTCCACCACCCGCCGGGTCTCCCGCACGTTGGTGGCGAAATCCTCGTGGGACTTGTCGATCATCACGCTGGTGAAGCCCGCCCGCAGGGCCTTCAGGACGGACTCGTAGCTGGAGCCGTGGTCCAGGTGCACGGCCACCGGCACCCGGGCCTCCTTGGCCAGCTCCACCGCCAGGAGGGTGAGGGCCCGTCCCCCGTACTTCATGGCCCCCTCGGAGAGGGCCACCATCACCGGGCTCCTCGTCTCCTCCGCGGCCTCGAGGACCGCCTGGAGGAACTCCATGTTGTTCACGTTGAAGGCCCCCACCCCGTAGCCCTCGGCCCGCGCCTTCTTCAGGATCTCCAGCCCCGTAACCAACATAAGAGCCTCCCGGGAGGATTATACCGGGAGGCTTATGGAAGCTATGGAAAAGCCCTCAGTAGGCCTGCCCCGTGGCCTTGGTGAGGAGGAGCTTGAACTCGTGGGGGCTGGTGGCCGCGGAGAGGGCGTCCTCCATGGAGATGAGCCCCTCTTTGTAAAGCTCCACCAGGTGCTGGTCAAAGGTGCGCATGCCGTGGAGGCCCCCCTCCATCATGGCCTCCTTGATCCCTGGGGTCTTGTCCTCGTCCTTGATGAGCTCCCGCACATACGGGGTGGCGATGAGGATCTCCAGGGCCAAAACCCGCCCCGCCCCGTCCGCCCGGGGCAGGAGCCTTTGGGAGAGGATGCCGAGGAGGGACTCCGCCAGGAGGATGCGCACCTGCTGGTGCTCGTGCAGGGGGAAGAACTCGATGACGCGGTTGATGGTGCGCCAGGCGTCCAGGGTGTGCAGGGTGGAGAGGACCAGGTGGCCGGTCTGGGCGGCCATGAGGGCCGCCTCCACCGTCTCCTTGTCCCGCATCTCCCCGATGAGGATCACGTCCGGGTCCTGGCGCATGGCGTACTTCACGCCGGAGTAAAAGCTGTCCGTGTCCAGGCCCACCTCGCGCTGCACCACCAGGCTCTTCTTGTGCTTGTGGAGGAACTCAATGGGGTCCTCGATGGTGACGATGTTCTTGGCGTAGTGCAGGTTGATGTGGTCGATGATGGCCGCCAGGGTGGTGCTCTTCCCGCTTCCCGTGGGGCCTGTCACCAGGATGAGCCCCCGCTCCTTGGCCGCAAGCCCCTCCAGGACGTCCCTGGGAAGGCCCAAGGCCTCAAAGCTGGGGATGACCTCCGAGACCACCCGCATGACGAGCCCAAAGCTCCCCCGCTGCCTTAAGAGGTTGCAGCGGAAGCGGGCCACCCCGGGGATGGTGTAGGCGAAGTCCATCTCCTTGCGGTACTCCAGCTCCTCCTGCTGCTCCGGGGTGAGGAGGGCCCGGACGATGGCCTCGGTGTCCTTGGGGGTAAGGGGGCGGTTGCCAAAGGGGCGGAGCTTCCCGTCCACCCGGATCACGGGGGGCGCCCCCGCCTGCAGGTGGATGTCCGAGGCCCGGGCCTGGACCATGGCCTTGAACATCTCCACCAGGCTTCCCTTCCCTTCCTGACCGGCGTAGGCCTCGCTCATGGGTAGACCTCCAGGTTGTCTATGAGGCGAGCCTCAGGGAAACGCCCGGCCACGATCCCCCTAGCCCCCGGGACGAAGCGGCTTAGGGGAAGGAGGGTCTCGGGGTGGACGATGGCCAGGTAGTCCTTCTTGAACTCGGGGACCTCCTTTAGCACCGCCTCCCCCCGCTCCAGGGCCTCCCCCACCCCAAGGCCCTCCCGGGCCGCCTCCCGCATGGCGAGCAGGGCCCGGTAGAGGACCGTGGCCTTCTTGCGGGTTTCCGGGGAGAGGTAGACGTTCCGGCTGGAAAGGGCGAGCCCGTCCTCCTCCCGCACCGTGGGCACGCCCACCACCTCCAGGGGAAACCCCAGGTCCCGCACCATCTTGCGGATCACCAGAAGCTGCTGGTAGTCCTTCTCCCCGAAGTAGGCCCTATCGGGGCCCACCAGGAGGAAGAGCCGGGCCACCACCGTGGCCACCCCCTGGAAGTGGCCGGGCCGCACCTCCCCTTCCCAAAGGGCGGTGAGGGGGCCCTCCACCTGCACCCGGGTGGAGAAGCCCTTGGGGTACATCTCCTCCACGCTGGGGGCGAAGAGGAGGTCCACCCCCGCCTCCTCCAAAAGGGCCCGGTCCCGCTCCAGGTCCCGCGGGTAGCGGTGGAAGTCCTCCCCGGGGCCAAACTGCAGGGGGTTTACGAAGATGGACACCGCCACGAAGGGGTTTTCCGCCCGGGCCCTTTCCACCAAGGCCAGGTGGCCCCGGTGGAGGTAGCCCATGGTGGGGACAAACCCAACCCCACCCCGGGGCAGGTGGGCGCGGAGCTCGGCCACCCTGGTCGCGATCCTCACGGTGCCCAGTATACTTTCCCCGTGGGGAAGAAAAAGCGCGAGGAAAAGCTGAAGCGCAAGGCCCTGGAGGAGTGGGAGAAGAGGCGGCCCAAAACCTTCCGGGAGGCCCTCAAGTACTTCCCCGGGGTCTTCCTGCGCACCAGCCTGGTCATGATGGGGGCGGTGGCCCTCATCCTCCTCTTGGCGGCCTTTGGGCTCCCTTGGGCCCAGAGCTTCTGGTTCCAGCTCCTGGTGTACCTAGGGTTCTACCTGGCCTTCCAGCGGTTCATCATGGGGCCCTTGGCCCCTCCAAGGGTTAAATAGAGCCTAGAGGCGGGCCGCGTCGGCCCAGAAGCCCTCGAGGTCGTAGAACTCCCGGGCCTCCCGGGTCATGAGGTGGACCACCACCTCCCCGTAGTCCAGGACCACCCAGCGGGGGCTCTGGCCCTCCGTGGGCCGGGGGCGGAGGTGTTCCTCCTCCAGCTTCTCCACCAGGTGGCGCTCCAGGGCCTGAAGGTGGGGCGTGCTGGTGGCCGTGGCCAGGACGAAGTAGTCCAGGCTCTGGGAAACCGCCCTCAGGTCCAGGGCCACCACGTTCTGCGCCTTTTTTTCCAGAAGAAGGTCCTTTACCTGCTGCACCAGGGCCGTAGCCTCCTTAGGCTTCACCATCTAGCCCTATGGTAGCAGATCCGGCCCCAGCTCCACCACCACCCCCTCCACGGGCAGGTGGGGGGCGAGGAGGGGCAGGTGGAAGAGGTCGGCGAAGTAGGCCCCGGCCACGGGGTCTTGGGTGTAGAGGGCGCTTCTCGCCACGGGGGCTTCCTCCCAGGTGGGGTTTAGGCCCAAGGCGGAAAGCCAGGCCCGGGCCCAGGCCAGCGCCGGGCCCTCCCCCTTGAGGTGGACGGGCACCTCTGGGGGCTCCAGGGGGAGCGTGGTGCCGAAGAAGGGGGAGAGGAAGGCCGCCTTCCTCTCCTCGTCCACGTAGAGGAAGGTCCCGGGGCCTTCGCGGGTGGGCAGGGTGGCCAAGGAGAGCTTGAGGCCCCGCACCGCGGGGAGCTGGGCCAAGGCCTCCTCCAGGGTGAGGTCCGTGTCCAGCTCCCGCCAGACCTCCCTCAGGGCCAGGGAGAGGGCGGGCCAGGTGGCGGGGTTCTGGGCCCTCTTCAAGACCTGGGCCAGGACCCCCTTGATGCGGTCCAAGCGGGCGTAATCCCCCAGGGCGTCGTGCCGGAAACGCATGTAGGCCACGGCCTCCGCCCCTCTAAGGTAGTGGCGGCCCGGCTCCAGGTGGATGAAGAGCTTGGCCGCCCGGTCCTCGTAGTGCATGGGCCTCTCCACCACCACCTCCACCCCCCCCACCGCGTCCACCACCTTGGCCACGCTGTCTAAGGTGAGGATGAGGTGGCGCTCCGCCACCATCCCCACCGCCTCCTCCACCGCCCTTTTCAAGAGCTCCGCCCCGCCCCGGCCGTAGGCGGCGTTGATCTTCCCCCCCACGAGGGGGCTATAGAGGTCCCGGGGGATGGCCACGGCCCTCACCTCCTCCCCCAGAAGGCGCACGTAGAAGATGGTGTCCGTGCGGCTTCCGGGGCCGCAAGGGGTGTGGTAGCCGCAGTACTCGATGTCCCGGGCGGCCACCACCAGGCCCATCTCCGGCAAAGCCCCCGCGCGGCTAGGCCGGACCGCCGCTTCCCCTTGCGGCCGGGGCAGGGAAAGAACCCCCCCCAGGAGGAAGAGGGCGAGGGCCAGGAGGAGGAAGGAAAGGCGGGGGCGCATCAGAGGCGCTGGTAGACCTCGAGGGTCTTGGGGTGGACGGGAACCCCCTTGGCCTTCAGGTACTCCACCTTGCTCCGCACCGCCCGGCGGTAGGCCTCGAGGAGGTTCCCCTCCAGGGCCAGGGCGCGGATCTCCCCGTTCACCCCCCGGCCGGGCTCGGAGACGTCGGCCACGTAGAGGGCCATGCCGATGCCGTTTTCCGGATCCACGCCGAAGACGTGCCCCTCTATGGCCTCCAGCACCGCCCCGTCCTCCACCCCCCAGGCCTCCGCCAGCCGGCGGGCCGCCCGGCCGTGGAGGGCAAGGGGATGGGCCTCCTCCACCGGGTTTTCCGGGGGGGCGAGGCGGAGGAGCTCCGCCTCGGGGAGATCTCTGGCCGCGTCGTGGAGCAGCCCGGCCAGGTAGGCCCTCTCCCCGTCCAGGCCGTTTTGCTCCGCGATGCTCCGGGCCAGCTCGGCCACCCGCTGGATGTGGGCCCAGCGCTCGGGGCGCACCAGGGCCCGCACCTTCTCCGAAAGGCTAGCGGTAGAAACCGTTCCGCTCAAGGTACACCTCCACGGGCCGGGGCACCCAGTAGCGCACCGAGCGCCCCTCCTTTATGCGCCTGCGGATCTCCGTGCTGGAGATGCCCACCTCCGGCACCCACAAGGGGATCACGGGGGCGAAAAGGGCCTCTAAGGGGTAGCCCGGCCGGGCCACGGCCACCAGGGTGGCGTAGTCCGCAAGCCTTTCCCCCTCCTTCCAGGTGGGGAGGTCGCGGTAGGCGTCCGCCCCGGTGATGAAGAAAAGCTCCGCCCCTGGAAAGAGGGCCCTGGCCTCCCTCAGGGTGTCCACGGTGTAGCTCGGGCCCGGGCGGGCGAGCTCCAGCCTCGAGGCGCTGAAGCGCTCGTCCTCCGCCGTGGCCAGGAGGACCATCTCGTAGCGGGCCTCCGGGGGGGCGATGGGGGTCTTGTGGGGCGGGCGGGCGGCCACCACGAAGAGGACCCGGTCCAGCCCCAAGGCCTCCGCGGCCTCGCTGGCCGCCAGGAGGTGGCCGATGTGGATGGGGTCAAAGCTTCCCCCAAAGAGCCCAATCCGCACTAAACCCCCTCCGGGATGTACTCAAACTCCAGCCCCCCGATGCGCACCGTGTCCCCCGCCCGGGCCCCCTTGGCCCGGAGGGCCGCCTCCACCCCGTGCCGCCGGAAGACCTCCTGCAGGTAGCCCGCGGCCTCCTGGAGGTCCCCCTTGATGCGCGAGAGGTAACGCTCCAGCTCGGGGGCGCGCACCTCGTAGACCCCCTCCTCCAGGGCCACCACCTCCAGGGGAGCCACCTCTTGTCGTGGAGGGGCAGGCTTGGGCAGCTCCGGGGGCGGGGTGGCCTCCACCAGGGCGAGGAGGGTTTCCTTAAGGAGGGGAAGCCCCTCCCCGGTGAGGGCGCTCACCGGCAGGACGGGGAGGCCCTCTTCCTGGAGGGCCCGCACCTTTTCCGCCACCTCCTCTGGGGAGAGGAGGTCCACCTTGTTCAGGGCCACCAGGCTGGGCCGGAGGAGAAGGCCCCGGTCGTAGGCCCCCACCTCCCGCCTTAAGGTCCTAAGGGTCTCCAAGGGGTTTTCCGTGGCGTCCAGCACGTAGAGGAGGACCCGGGTGCGGGCGATGTGGCGCAGGAACTCCAGCCCCAGCCCCCTCCCCTGGCTTGCTCCCTCGATGATCCCCGGGATGTCCGCCAGGGTGAACCGCTTCTCCCCCACCTCCACCACCCCCAGGTTGGGGCTCAAGGTGGTGAAGGGATAGGGAGCGATCTTGGGGTGGGCCCGGGTGGTGGCGGCGAGGAGGCTGCTTTTCCCCGCGTTGGGGTAGCCCACCAGGCCCACGTCGGCGATGAGGAGGAGCTCTAACCGGAGGCGCCGCCTCTCCCCTTCCTCCCCCGCCTCCGCAAACCGGGGGGCCTGGCGGGTGGGGGTGACGAAGTGGGCGTTCCCCCGCCCTCCGGCCCCGCCCCGGGCCACCAGGACGGTCTCCCCTTCCTCCAGGAGGTCCGCCAGGAGCTCCCCGGTGTCCGCGTCAAACACCCGGGTGCCCCGGGGCACCTCGATATAGAGGTCCCGCCCCGCGCGGCCGTGGCGGCCGCTTCCCTGGCCGTGCTCCCCGTCCTCCGCCTTGTAGGTGCGCTTGGAAAGCTCCGCCAGGGAGTCCACGCCCCCCCGGGCCCGGAGGTAGACCGACCCCCCCCGGCCCCCGTCCCCCCCGTCCGGGCCGCCCTTGGGGACGAACTTCTCCCGGCGGAAGGAGACGGCACCGTCGCCGCCCTTACCAGCGGCGACGGTGATCAGGAGGACGTCTTGGAACATCTAGGCCAAGGGGCGCACGTGCACGTACCGGCCGAGCCGCCCCTTATCCTGGAACTCCACCACCCCATCCACCAGGGCGAAGAGGGTGAAGTCCCGGCCCATGCCCACGTTCTTCCCCGGCTTGAACCGGGTGCCCCGCTGGCGGACGAGGATGTTCCCCGCCCGCACCACCTGGCCGCCGTAGCGCTTCACCCCGAGGCGCTTGGCCTGGGAGTCGCGGCCGTTTTTGGTAGACCCTAGACCCTTTTTATGCGCCATGGCTTACCCCTGGATCTCCTTCACGAGGAGCTCGGTGTAGGGCTGGCGGTGCCCCCGCTTGCGGCGGTAGTTCACCTTGGCCTTAAACTTGGAGATCACCACCTTCCTGCCCTTGCCGTGGCCGAGGACCTCGGCCACCACCTTGGCCCCCTCCACGAAGGGAGCCCCCACGGCGGTCCTCTCGCCCCCCAAGAGGAGGACGGGGAGCTCCACCGTGGCGCCGGGCTCGAGGTCCAGCTTCTCCACCTTGAGCCTTACGCCCGGTTCCACCCGGTACTGTTTCCCACCCGTCTTGACGATCGCGAACATGCCCTTTCCTCCCGGGCCCCCGGCCCTACCAGAGCTCCACTATACCGGAAGAAGGGGGCCCCTTCAAGCCGAAGCCCCCCTTGCGGGGGGCTTTTTGGTGGAGCCGAGGGGATTCGAACCCCTGACCTCCTCAATGCCATTGAGGCGCGCTCCCAACTGCGCCACGGCCCCAGGCAACGCCTATGGTACCGGGGCCCCCGCTTCTTGTCAACGGGGCCAGAGCCCCAGGAGGAGGGCCAGGGCGGCGAAGACCGCGCCCAGGACCACCGTGAGCCGGTAAAGCCCCCCCGTGACCCCGCGGGCGGAGAAGAGGTCGGTAGAAGCGCCCATGAGGTCGCCCGCGCCCTGCTTGGGCTCCTGAATGAGCACCAGGTAGACGAGAAGGCCGGCCACGCCGAGGAAAAGGAGGATGACCAGGGTGTAGAGCACGTCCATGCCCCCCATTGTACACCCCCCCTAGGGCCAGGCGTAGTCCAGGCGCTCCCGCCCCGAAAGGGCCTTGGCCAGGAGTTCCTCCACGGGAAGCCCCTCCTCGGCCTTTTTCACCACGGAAAGCCGGGCCCGGGTCACGGGGTGCTCGGGGACGAAGAGGCTACAGCAGTCCTCGTCGGGCTGGATGGAGATCTCGTAGGTCCCCAGGGCCCGGGCCAGGGCCACGATCTCCGCCTTGTCCAGGCCGATGAGGGGGCGGAAGACGGGAAGGCGCACGGCCTCGTTCACCGCGTGGAGGTTCTCCAGGGTCTGGGAGGCCACCTGGCCCAGGCTGTCCCCCGTGACCAGGGCCAAGGCCCCCTCCTCCTCCGCGATCCGTTCCGCCAGGCGGAGCATGAAGCGGCGGTAGAGGACCACCCGGTAGTCCTTGGGGGCGTTGAGGACGATGGCCTCCTGGACCTCCCCGAAGGGCACCAGGTAGAGCCTGGCCCGGTGCTGGTAGGGCAGGAGGTGCGCCACCAGGGCCTTGGCCTTCTCCCGCCCCAGGCCCTCCAGGAGGGGGTAGGGGTGGAAGTGGACGAAGACCACCTCTGCTCCCCGGCGCATGAGGCGGTGGGCGGCCACGGGGGAGTCTATGCCCCCGGAGAGGAGGGCCACCACCCGGCCCGCGCTCCCCGGGGGGAAACCCCCAGGGCCAGGGTAGGCCTCCCCCTCCAGGAGAACCCTCCCCGGCAGGATCCGCACCACGAACTCCCGCTCGGCCCCCTTAAGCCGCACGGGGGCCCCCGTCCTTTCCTGGATGAAGGCCCCTAGGAGGCGCTCGATCTCGGGGGAGGTGAGGGGGAAGGTCTTGTCCGTGCGCTTGGCCGTCACCCGGAAGGAAGAGGGGGGGCGCTCCAAAAGGGGGAGGAGGGCTTTTTTTACCGCCTCGAGGTCCTGTGGGGTCTCCACCACCCGGGCAAAGCGCTCCACCCCCAGGGTCTTCCCCAGGCGTCCTTGGGCCTCCGGCCAGGCCTCTTCCGGAAAGGCCAGGAGGACCGCCAGGCCGAAGTCCCTCTCCCACCGCACCCCAAGGCCCTTAAGGGCCCGGGCCAGGTGGTCCTTGGTGCGCCTTAGGTAGGCCTTGCGGTTCTGGCCCTTTAGGGCGAGCTCGTGGAAGAACTGGATCCAGACCTTGATCATTGGGCCTCCAGGTAGAGCCGGCTGCAAAGAGAGCCCATGCGGGCGGCGGGCCAGAGGTCCTCGGGGGCGCCCCAGACGAGCTCGGTGTAGTAGGTGCGGCCGGGCTTGGGCTCGGGAAGCCGGGGCTCGGAAAGGAGCCTTCCCTCGTAGACCCAAAGCTCCAGGGTGTACCCGGGGCGCGCCTCCACCCCGTGCCCCTTGGGGCCTAGGACCTCCACCTCCGCCAAGAGCTTCTCCCGGGCCACCCTCCTTGCGCCCTCCTCGGGGTCCTCCCCCGGCTCCAGGCGCACCGCAGGGAGGCCCAAGGCCCCGGGGAACTCGGGGTCATGGAGGGGACGCCGGACCAAAAGGAGCTTTCCATCCTTCCAGGCGGCGAGGGCCACCGCGCGTCGCATCGCTCCATCGTACCATGGGGCCATGCTGGGCCTACAGGAGATCCGGGAGGCCGCCCGGCGCATCGCCCCCTACGTCCATAAAACCCCCCTCCTCACCTCCAAAAGCCTGGACGCCCTTCTGGGGAAGACCCTCCTCTTCAAGGGGGAGCACCTGCAGAAGACGGGGAGCTTCAAGGCCCGGGGGGCGCTTTCCAAAGCCCTCACCCTAAAAGGGGCCAAGGGGCTTCTGGCGGTCTCCAGCGGGAACCACGCCCAGGGGGTGGCCTACGCCGCCCGGGTCCTGGGGGTGCCCGCCTTGGTGGTCATGCCCGAGGAGGCGAGCCCGTTTAAGAAGGCGGCCACGCGGGCCCTGGGGGCGGAGGTGGTGGACCGGGGGGTCACGCCGGAGAACCGGGAGGAGGTGGCCCGGGCCCTCCTGGAGGAGACGGGCTACGCCTTCATCCACCCCTTTGACGACCCCCTGGTCATGGCCGGGCAGGGCACGGCGGGGCTGGAGCTTTTGGCCCAGGCGGAGGGCCTCGAGGCGGTCCTCGCCCCCGTGGGCGGAGGGGGGCTCCTTGCGGGGCTTGCCACCGCGGTGAAGGCCCTGGCCCCAAAGGTCCGGGTCTATGGGGTGGAGCCCGAGGGGGCGGACGACGCCAAGAAGAGCCTGGAGCGGGGGGAGATCGTAAGGCTTAAAGAGGCCCCCAGGACCCGGGCGGACGGGGTCAGGACCCTAAGCCTGGGGCAAAACACCTTCCCGGTGCTCCGGGCGCGGGTGGACGGGATCCTCACGGTGAGCGAGGAGGCCATCCTCGAGGCCGAGCGCCTCCTCTTCACCCGGCTCAAGCAGGTGGTGGAGCCCACCGGGGCCCTGGCGCTGGCGGCGGTCTTGGAGCACGGGAAGGCCCTACCCCACCGGCTGGCCCTCCTCCTTTCCGGGGGGAACCGGGACTTCTCTCCCTAGACCCTAGGGGTATGCTTCCCCTGTGATCGTCAAGGAACGGCTCTTACCCATAGAAGAGGTGGCGGCCAAGCTGGGGCTGGAAAAGGAACGGCTTTACCTCTACGGCCCCCACATGGCCAAGGTCCTGGGGGACCCCCCCAAGGCCAAGGGGCGGCTCATCCTGGTCACGGCCATCACCCCCACCCCCGCCGGGGAGGGCAAGACCACCACCGCCATCGGCCTGGTGGACGCCCTCTGGCGGCTGGGCAAGCGGGCGGCCCTGGCCCTGAGGGAGCCCTCCTTGGGGCCGGTCTTCGGGGTCAAGGGGGGGGCCACGGGTGGGGGGAAGGCCCGGGTGGAGCCCCGGCACGAGATCAACCTCCACTTCACCGGGGACTTCCACGCGGTGACCAGCGCGGTGAACCTCCTGAACGCCCTCCTGGACAACCACCTGCACCAGGGGAACGAGCTCGGCCTGGACCCCCGGCGCATAGAGCTCAAGCGGGCCATAGACATGAACGACCGCGCCCTGCGGCGCATCGTCCTGGGCCTCGGGGGGAAGGCCCACGGGGTGCCCCGGGAGGGGGGGTTTGAGCTCACCGTGGCCAGCGAGGTCATGGCCCTCATGAGCCTGGCCCAGGACTTCAAGGACCTTAAAGCCCGGTTGGGCCGGATCCGGGTGGGGTTCACCTGGGGCGGCAAGCCCGTCTTCGCCCAGGACCTGGGGGCGGTGGGGGCCATGGCTGCCCTCCTCCACCAGGCCTTCTTCCCCAACCTGGTCCAGACCGCGGAGGGGAACCCGGCCTTCGTCCACATGGGCCCCTTCGGCAACATCGCCCACGGGACCAACTCCGTGCGGGCAAGCCGCATGGCCCTGGGCCTGGCGGACTACGTGGTCCAGGAGGCGGGCTTCGCCACCGATTTGGGGATGGAGAAGTTCATGAACGTGGTGGCCCGCACCGCAGGCCTGGTCCCGGAGGCGGTGGTCCTGGTGGCCACCCTAAGGGCCCTCCGCTACCACGGGGGCCAGGACGCCTACGAGATGCCCGACCCCAAGGCGGTGGAAAGGGGCCTGGCCAACCTGGAGAAGCACGTGGAGAACGTGGAGCTTTTCGGGTACCGGCCGGTCATCGCCCTAAACCGCTTCCCCACGGACGCGGAGGAGGAGGTGGCCCTGGTGCAGGGCTTCGCCGAGGAGCGGGGCCTCCTCTTCGCCCAAAGCGAGGTCTACGCCCGGGGCGGGGAGGGGGGGGTGGAGCTGGCGGAAAAGGTCCTGGAGGCCCTAGCAAGCCCCCACGCCTACCGGCCCCTCTACCCGCTGGACTGGCCCCTGGAGGCCAAGATCGAGGCCGTCGCCAAGGCGGTCTACGGGGCGGAAGGGGTGGCCTACACCGAGGAGGCCCGCCGGGCCCTGAAGGCCGCGGAGAAGGAGGGGTGCCAGGGCCTCCCCGTGGTGATGGCCAAGGCCGCCACCTCCCTTTCCGACAACCCCAAGCTCCGGGGCCGGCCCAAGGGCTTCACCGTCACCGTCACCGACCTCCGCTGCCGCCTGGGGGCGGGGTTCGTGGTGGTCTACATGGGGGGCATAGAAACCCTCCCCGGCCTTCCCAAGGTGCCCCAGGCCCTGGGGATTGACGTGGACGAGGGGGGCAACATCCGGGGCATGGACTACTAAGCTTGGAAAGGACTCCAGGCTGTCCCCACGGGGGACGTTGAACAAACCCGGGGGGAAGCCTGGGGCCTCCCGTAGAATGGGGGGGATGTCCCTCGATGTCCTAGAGCTCCAACGCCTAAGGACCCTGGTCCAGGCTTGGCGGCTCCTCGCCCCCCTAAAGACCGCCCGGGAGGTCTACGAGGCCGTGGTGGACACCGCCAAACGGCAGACCCGGGCCACCTCCGTCCTCCTCTTCCTTCACCGCCCGGAAGAGGGCGTTTTGGAGCTGGTGGCCGCCCGGGGCCTGAGCCGGGATAAGGTGGGCTTCCGCCTCCCCAAAGGCCAGGGCATCTCCTGGACGGTCATGGAGAAGGGGGAGCCCCTCTTCATCCCCGACGTGAGCCAGGACCCCCGGGTGGTCTTCCTCTCGGGAAAGCGGCAAAAGGGGGCCTACATGGGCGTGCCCCTTCGCACCCCGGAAGGGGTCATCGGGGTCCTCAGCCTGGACACCGCAGGGGGACCGGGGGAGCTTTTCCCCGAGGAAACCTTCTGGATCCAGGCCCTGGCCGAGGCCGCGGGGGTGGTCCTCTCCCGGCTTAAGGCCCTGGAGGAGGCCAGGGAGGAGGCCCGCCGCTCGGAACGCCTCCTGAAGCTCGCCCTGAACCTGGAAAGCGCCAAGGACCCCCTCTCCATGGCCCAGGAGGCCCTGGAAACCCTCCTGGAGCTCACCCCTTACCACGGGGGGGCCCTGTACCTTTTCCAGGCCGGCACGGTGCGGCCTGCGGTCTTCGCGGGCACCTACCCCCCGGGCTTCCCCCGGCTTTACGAGGAACACCCCATCCGCTTCGGGGAAGGCCTCCTTGGGCACCCGAGGCTCTGGGAGGGTCCAGTCTACGTGGAGGACTACGCCCGTTTTCCCGGCGCGCTCAAGCCCTACGCGGAAGCCGGCCTCCGCTCCGCCCTCCTAGTCCCCCTGGCCCCCGAGGGGCGGCGCTATGGGGTCTTAGCCCTTGGGAGCTTCCACACCCCCGTGCCCTATCGCCAGGAGGACGAGACCCTCTTGAAAATCGTGGCCCACGCCCTAGAAGAGGCCCTGGAGCGGCTTTTCCAGCTCCGCCGCCTCCAGGCCACCCAGGAGGCGGCCCTCAAGGCCCTGGCCCAGGTGCTGGAGTACCGGGACCTGGAGACCCGGGGGCACACCGAAAGGGTGGCGGAGCTTTCCCTAAGGCTGGGAAAGGCCCTGGGGTTTCCCGACCTGGAAGGCCTTCGCCTGGGGGCCTACTTCCACGACCTCGGGAAGCTGGCCCTACCCGACGAGATCCTGAGGAAGCCCGCGGCCCTTTCCACCGGGGAGTGGAAGGTGGTGAAGACCCACCCCGAGGTGGGGGCGGAGATCCTGAAAAACCTCTCCTTCCTCCCCAAGACCGCCCTCAACGTGGTCCTCCACCACCACGAGCGCTGGGACGGCTCGGGCTACCCCAAGGGGCTTAAAGGGGAGGAGATCCCTTTGGAAGCCCGGATCTTCGCGGTGGTGGACGTGTGGGACGCCCTCCTTTCCCAGAGGCCCTACAAAAAGCCCTGGCCCATAGAGGAGGCCCGGAAGGAGCTTCAGGCCCAGGCGGGGAAGGGGCTGGACCCCAAGGTGGTGGCGGCCTTCCTCCGGCTTCTGGAGGAAGGGCCTTAGGCCTCCCGGGTGCCGAAGCCCGGGGGGAGGAAGTCGGGGTAGTCGGGGTTGCCCTTGCGGTCTGGGAGCCTAGGGACGAGGTCCGAGGGGTGGGGCTCGCCCCTTCGGCAGTAGGGGCAGTCCTGCCGCACCTTGTAGCGCACCGGGCGGGCGGGGATGCCCAGGGCGATGGCGTGGGGGGGGATGTCCTTGGTGACGATGGCCCCGGTGCCCACCATGGCGTCGTCCCCGATGCGCACCCCCGCCAGCACCGTGGCGTGGTAGGTGATGCGCACCCCGCTCCCGATGACGGTCTCCTTCAGGGTCACGTCGGGGGAGGCCAGAACGTGGTGGGTGTGGCTGTAGACGTTCACGTAATCGGAAAGGGAGGTGCGGTCCCCGATCTTGATCCCGCCGATGTCGTCCAGGAGCACGTACCGGTGGACCACCACGTCGTCGCCGAGCTCCAGGTTGTACCCCACGGAGAACTCCACGTTCTGGAAGAACTTGGGGTTCTTCCCCACCCGCTTGAAGATGAAGGGGGCCAGGGCCCGCCTTATGGCCACCCCCGAGTGCACGGACTGGCCGATGGGGGTGAGGTCCAAGACCTTCCAGAACCAGAGGAGGGGCTTCACCTTCCGGAACTTCTCCGGGTCCGTGGCCGCGTAGTACTCCGCCTCAAAGGTGATGCCCTCGGGGTCCAGGCCCAGGGCCAGGAGGGGGCTCGTCTCCAGGAGCTCTTCATAGGGCCTGGCGTAAAGGAGCCGGGCCAGCTCCTCCCGCACCAGGGCGTTCCGGTCCACGCTGGGATCGGAAAGCCTTTCCACCAGGCTTCCGATGAAGCGGTCCAGGGCCTTCTCGTGGAGGGGCAGGATGGCCTTCGGCAGGAGCCAGGGCATAGTAGGGATATCCTACTACCCCCCAAAAGGCCCCAAGGAAAGCGGGCTCACCCTATGGAGGAGCGGTAGCCCAGCTCCCTCAAAGCCTCAGGGTCCTTGCGCCAGTCGGGGTAGACCTTGACCTCGAGGTCCAGGTACACCTTCCGGTTCAGGAAGACCTCCAGCTGCTTCCTGGCCGCCTGGCCGATCTCCTTGAGCTTCCGCCCCCCTTCCCCGATGACGATGGCCTTCTGGGAAGGCCGCTCCACGAAGAGGAGGACCTTGATGTAGAGGATGCCGTTTTCCCGCTCCGCCACCTCCTCGGTCTTGGTGGCGATGGCGTAGGGCAGTTCGTGCCAGAGGCGCTTCATGGCCTCCTCCCGCACGATCTCCGCCACCCACTCCCCGAAGTCCTGGTCGCTTTTGGCGAAGTCCTCGGGGTAGAAGAAGGGGCCTTCCGGGAGGAGGGCGAAAAGCTCCGCCTTGAGCTCCGCCACCTGGCGCGGGTCCAGGGCGGAGAGCATCCGGGGCTCGGCCTCGGGAAGGAGGGCGTGGTAGGCCCTAAGGGCCTCCTCCGGGTACTTGGCCTCGTCCAGCTTGTTGCCGATGAGGAGGATGGGCACCTTCCCCACCAGGGGCTTAAGGGCCTTGGCCACCATCTCGTCCTCCGGGGTGGGGGGGTGGCGGAGGTCCACCACCCAAAGCACCGCGTTCACGTCGGAGAGGGCCTCGTAGACCTCCTGGTCCATGAACTCCCCCAGGGCGTCCATGGGCTTGTGCAGGCCCGGGGTGTCCACGAAGACGATCTGCCGCCTTCCCTCCGTGAGGATGCCCCGGAGGCGCTTCCTTGTGGTCTGGGGGCGGGGGCTGATGGGGGCCACCTTCACCCCCAGGAGGGTATTGAGCAGGGTGGACTTGCCCACGTTGGGCTTGCCCACGATGGCCACGAATCCGGAGTAGGTCTTCTCGTCCATAGGTGATCCCGGCCCAAGGCCGGCCCCTTTCCTGTTTAGTATACCTCCATGGACCCTCTGGCCCTGGCCCTCCTCCCGGGGATCGGCCCCAAGAGGCTCCTGGAGCTCCTTCTGGAGGAAGACCCCCTTTCCGCCTTAAGGGCGCGCTTCCCCCAGGCCCTCCCCCACCTGGAAGGAGCCCTGGCCCGGGCCGAGGCCGAGCGCCGGCGGGCGAAGGCCCTGGGGGTGAGGATCCTGGGCCTATGGGAAGAGGCCTTTCCCGAAAGCCTCAAGGCCCTCCCCCAGCCCCCCACCCACCTCTACCTGAAGGGGAGCCTGGAGAGCCCCGCGGTGGCCCTGGTGGGCACCCGCAAGGCCTCCCCTTGGGCTTTGGGCTTCGCCCGGAGGCTCGCCCGGGCCCTGGCGGAGGCCGGGGCCTACGTGGTCTCGGGGCTCGCCCGGGGGATTGACCGGGAGGCCCACCTGGGGGCCCTGGAGGCCGGGGGAAGGACCCTTGGGGTTTTGGGGAGCGCCCTGGACCGGGTCTACCCCCCGGAGCACCAGAGCTTAGCGGAAAGGGTAGACCTCCTCTCGGAGTTCCCCTTCGGCACCGGGGCCAAGGCGGAGTTCTTCCCCCGGCGGAACCGCCTCATCGCCGGGCTCGCGCAGGCGGTCATCGTGGTGGAGGCCCCCCTGGACTCCGGGGCCCTCATCACCGCCCGCCACGCCCTGGAGCTCGGGAAGGAGGTCCTGGCGGTGCCGGGAAGGCCCACGGACGAGAACTCCTTGGGGGCCAATCGCCTCATCCAGGACGGGGCCTACCCGGTCCTGGCCCCCGAGGACGCCCTTTCCTACCTGGGCCTGAAGGGGCGCCCTAAAGACCCCGGGCTTCCCCCGGAAGAACAGGCCCTTTACGAGGCCCTCCGGAAGGGAGAGGCCCTCCCCGAGGACCTGGCCCAGGCCCTGGGCCTTTCCGTGGGGGAGGTCTTGGGCCTCCTTGCCCGCCTCGAGCTCAAGGGCCTGGCCCGGGCCCTGCCGGGGGGGCGGTACGGGGCAGGGTAAGCACCCCGCCGAAGCTTCCGCCTCGGCGGGGGCGGGCAGAAGGGGTCAGCCCCCTAGGCTACTTGGCCTTTTCGTAAAGCTTCTTGGCGATCTCGTAGAGCTCCGCGGGATGGAACTCGGGGGCGAACTCCGCGGCGTCGTGGCCGGCGTCAAACACGGGGCCGCCCTGGGGGGGCCCGTCCACCACCACCACCTCGCTCCCGTCCTCGGGGGAGGCGCCCCGCCAGATGAGGCCCAGGTCCTTGTAGTCCTCAGGGCTGAAGCGGTAGAGGTTGCGGTGGAAGCCCAGGTCCATGAACTTCTTGGCCTCGGGGAAGCGGCTGTTGTCGATGCGGGGGATGGGGAGCAGCTTGGTCATCTCCACCCCGGTGAGGGTCTCCAGGGCCTTGCCGTAGGCGGCGGCGTGGACCCCGCCCCGCACCAGCAGGTAGCCGATCATCTCCCGGGCCACGGGGTTGTCCGTCATCTCGTAGACCCGGAGCTTGTGGGTGCGGGCGGCCACCTCCAGGAAGAAGTTGTGGAGAAGGTCCAGGATAAGGTTGCCGCTGGTGAAGACGTACTCCCCGTGCCAGTGCTCCCCCATGGAGCCCATGACCAGGCTGTTGGCCCCCCCTGCGATGAAGTGGGCGGTGTTGCGGGCGTCCTTGGCAAAGCCCAAGGGCGCGGCCACGGGGTCCACCCCCTCCTCCTGGTCCTTCCCGGGGTTCTTGGCCAAGAGGGCGTTGATGGTGGCGGCCACCAGCTCAATGTGCCCCAGCTCCTCCGTGGCGATGTTGGCGATGAGGTCGTAGTAGGGCTTGAGGGCCTTCTTCCCCCGGAAGTTGAAGGACTGGTACATGTAGTTCATCAGGGTGGACATCTCCCCAAACCGCCCACCCAACAGGGCCTGCACCGCCGCGGCGGCGTTGGGGTCCTGCTCCTTGGGCATGGGCAGCTCGATCTGCAACCGGTCAATCCTCAGAAACATCCCTTGCACCTCCTTGCCGGGTTTCCCCGGCGATTCCCACGGTAAGGGGTGGGGAAGGCATAAGTCCAATAGATTCTTGGGCCACCGGCTATAAACTAAATCTATGACCTTGGACCAGCTGCGCTACCTGGTGGCCCTGGACGAGGAGCGGAACTTCACCCGGGCCGCGGAACGGGTCTTCCTGACCCAACCCGCCCTGAGCATCCAGATCCGGCGGCTGGAGGAGGAGCTGGGGGTGCGCCTCTTTGACCGGAGCAAAAAGCCCCTAGAACCCACGGAGATCGGCAAGCAGGTGATCGCCCAGGCCCGCCGGGTCCTGGAGGAGGCCGAACGGCTCAAGGCCCTGGCCCGGGGAGAGGAAGGGGTTTTCCAGGGGCCTTTCCGCATCGGGGTCATCCCCACCCTGGCCCCTTACCTCCTGCCCAAGCTCCTCCCCCGGCTCAAGGCCCGTTTCCCCGCGCTGGAGCTCTCCGTAAAGGAAACCCTCACCCCGGGCATCCTCCAGGGCCTTTTAGAAGGGCACCTGGACGCGGGGCTCATCGGAACGGAGGAGCGCGCCCCTGGCCTCGAGGTCCACCCCCTGTTCCGGGAAACCTTTTTGGCCTACGTCTCCCCCCAGCACCCCCTCTACCACCAGCAGGCCCTCCACCCCCTGGAGATCCCCCTGGAGGACACCTGGGTCCTGGCGGAGGGGCACTGCTTCCGGGAGCAGGTCCTTTCCGTGTGCCGCCCGAGCCTTGGGGCCAAGGGGGTGGAGTTCCAAAGCGGGGATCTGGAAACCCTGGTCCTCCTGGTGGAGGAGGTGGGCGGGCTCACCCTGCTGCCGGAGGTGGCCCTCTGGACCCTTCCCCGGGAAAAGCACCGCCACCTTAGGCCCCTAGACCCTCCCCAGGCCGGGCGGACGGTGAACCTGGTCCTGCGCTCTGGGGCCCTGAAAAGGCCCGTGGCCCTGGCCCTAGGGGAGGAGGTGCGGGCCCTGGCGGAGGCCTTACGCCTCGAGGCCAGCGGGTAAAAAAGCGCTATGATGAGGGCCGGAGGTTCGCCATGGTCAAGCCGGAAGCCAAGGGCGGGGACGTGCACATCCGGGCGGGGCTCATCTGGATGAACGGCCGCATGGTGCCCCAGGAAGAGGCCAAGGTGAGCGTGCTGAGCCACGCCCTGCACTACGGCACCAGCATCTTTGAGGGCATCCGGGCCTATGAAACCCCTAAGGGGCCGGCCATCTTCCGCCTGAAAGAGCACGTCCGGCGCTTCTTCCACTCCGCCAGGGTGCTCCGCATGGAGCTCCCCTACACCCCAGAGGAGCTGGAGGAGGCCATCAAAGAGGTGGTGCGGCAAAACGGCTACAAGAGCTGCTACATCCGCCCCCTGGCCTGGATGGGGGCCAAGGCCCTGGGGGTGAACCCCCTCCCCAACAACCCCGCGGAGGTCATGGTGGCCGCCTGGGAGTGGGGGGCCTACCTGGGGGAGGAGGCGGTGCGCAAGGGGGCCAAGCTCATCACCAGCTCCTGGGCCCGCTTCCCCGCCAACGTCATGCCGGGGAAGGCCAAGATTGGGGGCAACTACGTGAACTCCGCCCTGGCCAAGATGGAGGCCGTGGCCGCAGGGGCGGACGAAGCCCTTCTCCTGGACGAGGAGGGGTACGTGGCCGAGGGGAGCGGGGAGAACCTCTTCTTCGTGCGGGACGGGGTGATCTACGCCCTGGAGCACTCCGTGAACCTGGAGGGCATTACCCGGGACTCCGTGATCAAGATCGCCCGGGACCTGGGCTACCAGGTCCAGGTGGTGCGGGCCACCCGGGACCAGCTCTACATGGCGGACGAGGTCTTCATGACCGGCACCGCCGCGGAGGTCACCCCCGTGTCCATGATTGACTGGCGGCCCATCGGCTCGGGCACCGCCGGGCCCATCGCCCTGAGGCTAAGGGAGGTGTACCTCGAGGCCGCCCGGGGCCTCCGGCCGGAGTACGAGGGGTGGCTCACCTACGTGAACGGGCAATAAGCGCCTTGGGAAAAGCATCCCAGCTACCAGGCGCGCATCCGGGAACACCAGGCCCAGATCGAGGCCGAACTGCTAAAACCTGCGCCCCGGTGGGGCTCGTTCGCTACCGGAAGAAGGAAATGGAGGCGTACCAGAGCCGGGTGCGGCGGCCTTTGCGGGGAAGGGAGGGCCAGCCATGGGCAAATCCGCCCGGAAGACCCTAACCTCAAGGAGAGGCCCTCCTCACTTCCTGAGCCAGTCCTCCAGGACCTTCCGGTAAAGCTCTGAGTCCAGGCGGGGCTTTTCGTAAAGCCCCGCCTTTAGCCTTTGCCGTTGGGCCTCAAAAAGGATCACCGCCGCGGCCACGGAGACGTTGAGGCTCTGCACCATGCCCAGCATGGGGATGTGGATGTGCCCGTCCGCCAGGGCCAAGGCCTCCTCCGAAACCCCCCACTTCTCCGCCCCCAGGACCACGGCCACGGGACGGGTGTAGTCCACCTCCCGGTAGTCCAAGGCCCCTTCCCTCAGGGCGGTGGCGTAGACCCGAAAGCCCTGGGCCCTTAGGTGGGCGAAGGCGGAAGGGGTATCGGGGTGGACCCGGAGGTAGACCCACTTGTGGCTCCCCCCGCTGGTCTCGTTGTAGGTGGGCACCCCCCCGGTGGGGTTCACCGCGTGGGCCTCGAGGACCCCCACCGCGTCGCAGGTGCGCAGGATGGCGGAAAGGTTGTGGGGCTTGTGGACGTTCTCCAGAAGTACCGTGAGGTCGGGCTGCCTGCGCCTCAGGACCTCCTCTATGCGCCGCCTACGGGCCTCGGTCACGGTTCCTCAGTTTAGCGATGAGGGGCTTTAGGAGGTCCCGCTTGAGCTTCAGGGCCTGGCGGTTCACCACAAGCCGGGCGGTGGAGTGGGCCAGGACCTCCACCTCCACAAGGCCCGCCGCCTTCAAGGTGGCCCCGGTCTGGACCACGTCCACCACCGCGTCGGCCAGGCCCGTGACCGCGGCCAGTTCAATGTTCCCGGAAAGCTCCACGATGTCCGCGGCCCAGCCCCGCTCCTTCAGCACCCGGGCGGTGAAGGCGGGGTACTTGGTGGCGATGCGGCGGATGGGGCCCGTGTCCCCGGGGCGGCGGATGAGGGAGAGCCGGCAGGCCCCAAAGCCCAGGTCCACGGGCTCATACAGGTCCCGCCCGGACTCCAGGAGGATGTCCTTCCCCACCACCCCCACCTCGGCGATGCCCAGGTCCACGTAGACCGGCACGTCCTTGTTCCTGAGCTCCAGAAGCCCCACCCCGCCCTCCTCCCCGTGGAGCAGGGCCCGGGCCTCCCCCAGGGGGGGAAGGGGAAGGCCCGCCGCCTTCAGAGCCTCGTAGGCCTCCTGGAACATCCGCCCCTTGGGTAGGGCCACGGTGAGGAGAAAGCGCTTCATTCCACCCTCCAGATCCGCTCCCCTTCCGCCAGGTAGGGGATGCCCCGGGCCCGGGCGTAGGCCAGGGGGTCTTCCCCGTGGAAGAGCTCCACCCGCCTTTCCCGGGCGAAAAGGCGAAGGGCCTTCAGGTCCAGGGCCAGAACCTCCGGGGGGCTTTCCTCGGGGCTTGGGCGGAGGGCTTCTAAGAGCCTTTCTACCCCTAAGGCGAAGCCCGCGGCCATGGGGAGGAGGGCCCCGTCGTACCGCCCGCCCCCAAGGAGGGGGAGGCCGAAGCCCGGGGTGTAGGCCCGGAAAAAGATGCCGGAGTAGTACTCAAACCGCCGGGCCATCCCGAGGTCCAGGAGGACGGGGCGCTCCAGGAGCTCCAGGGTCTTTTCCAGCCCCCTTAGGGCGGCCTGGGCCCTGGGGGGGAGGGGGAGGCGCCTCGCCTCCTCCAGGACCTCCTTCCCCCCGTAAAGGTCGGGGAGGGCGAGGAGGGCCTCCCGGATGGGGGGGGGCACGGGGTGGGCGGAAAGGAGCTCGGAGAGCTCGGGGAGGTTCTTGCGGTGCACGGCCCCCTGCAAGGCCGCCCGCACCCCTTCGGGAAGCCCGGAGGCGAGAAGAAGCTCCCCCACCAGGGCGGGAAGGCCCACCTCTAGGACGGCCTCCACCCCCAAGGCGGAGAGGGCCTCCAGGGCCAGGTGCAGGACCTCCGCGTCCGCCAAAGGCCCCGTGACCCCGATGAGCTCGAGGCCCACCTGGGTGTACTCCCTATACCGCCCAAGCTCCGCGTCCGCCTCGCGGAGCCATAGCGTCCCCGCATACTGGTAGCGCACCACCCCAAAGCGGGGGTGGGCCCGGAGGAGCCGGGCCAGGGCGGTGGTGAACTCGCTCCTTAGGGCCAGGACCTCCCCCGTCTTGTCCACCAGCTTGAACGCCCGCCCCGCCAAGGGGTGCGCGGGGTCGTAGAGCTCCAAGGCGGGGAGCTCCACCCGCTCGTAGCCGTAGCGGGCGAAGAGGGCCTGGAGGCGGTCCATGACCTCGGCCCGGAAGCGGGCCTCGGGGGGCAGGAGGAAGCGGGTGCCCTCGGGGATCATTCCTTGACCAGGATCTCCACGGAAAGGATCCGATCCCGCTCCCCCCCGGCCCCCGGGCCCTCCGTGGGGGCGAGGCGCTTCACCACCTCCATCCCCTCCACCACCCGGCCGAAGACGGTGTAGGCCCCCGTGAGGTGGGGGGCGGGGCCCAAGGTGATGAAGAACTGGCTACCGTTGGAGTTGGGGTCCTGGGTGCGGGCCATCCCCACCACCCCCTCCCGGTCAAAGCCCAGCCCCGGAACGATCTCCAGGCCGAAGGTGTAGCCGGGACCGCCCCGGCCGGTGCCCGTGGGGTCCCCCGTCTGGGCCACGAAGCCGGGGATGACCCGGTGCCAGACCACCCCGTCAAAGTAGCGGTGGAGGGCCAGGAAGACGAAGGAGTTCACGGTGTTGGGGGCCTCCTTCTCCAGGAGGTCCAGGAGGACCTCCCCCTTGGTGGTCTTGAGGCGGGCGAAGTAGTCCTTCCCCGGCTCCAAAACGGGCTCCGGGGCCTTGAAGCTCCGCACGGGCGTTTCCGACAGGTAAGGCACGGGCCGCATGGCCTCACCTTTGCACGCGGAAAAGAAAAAGGCAAGGAGGAGGAGAAGGTAGGGCATGGCTACACCTTGGGCAGGGTGATCCCCCGCTGGCCCTGGTACTTCCCCTTCCGGTCCCGGTAGGTGACCTCGGGCCTGGGGCCCTCCAGGAAGAGGAGCTGGACGATCCCCTCCCCGGCGTAGACCTTGGCGGGAAGGGGGGTGGTGTTGGAGATCTCCAGGGTCACGTGCCCCTCCCAGCCGGGCTCCAGGGGGGTCACGTTGGCCACGATGCCGCACCGGGCGTAGGTGCTCTTGCCGAGGGCGATGGCGATGACGTTTTCCGGCATGCGGATGTACTCCACGCTCCTTGTGAGGGCGAAGGAGTTCGGGGGGATGATGACCTCATCCCCCTCGTACTCCACGAAGCTCCGCTCGTCAAAGGCCTTGGGGTCCACCACGGTGGAGAAGACGTTGGTGAAGATGCGCCACTCCCGGCTGGCCCTCAGGTCGTAGCCGAAGCTGGAAAGCCCGTAGCTGATGACCCCTTCCCGCACCAGGCGCTCCTCAAAGGGCTCAATCATGCCCTTTTTGGCCATCTCCCGGATCCACCAGTCCGGCTTCACCATGCCCTCAACTATACCGCCCTTGCCCTGCGGTGGGGGGCCCGCCTGGTCTAAACTAGGCCCATGCGGAAGCTTTTGCCCCTCCTTCTCCTCCTCGCGGCCTGCGGCACCCAGGACCTGGGGGGCACGGAGGCCCTACGGCTCACCGCCTCCACCCTGCCCCCGGCCTACCTGGGGGAGGTCTACAGCTTCGCCTTCAGCGCGGAAGGGGGGGTTAGGCCCTACGCCTTCAGCCTCGAGGGCAAGCTCCCGGAAGGCCTCGCCTTCCAGGGGGGAAGGCTTTCCGGCACCCCCAAGGAGAAGGGCCAGTTCCCCCTCATCCTCACCGTGGAGGACGCGGCCAAAAACAGCCGCGCCCAGAAGCTCACCCTCACCGTGGGGGACCCCCCGCCCCCCAGGCTCGCCCTGGTCCTCCCCCCCGCCCAGGTGGAGGGGCCCTTCCTCCTCCTGGCCCGCCTCGAGGCCCGGGAGGCCCTGGGCTTCCAGCTGGAACTCCCCCTCCCCGACCTCGCCCCCGCCCTGGAGAGCCTAAGGACGGCAAGCCCCGCCTACCTCCTGGACTACGACGGGGAAAAGCGTCTCCTCCGCCTGGACATGGCCTTCGCCAAACCCCTCAAGGACCTGGAGGCCTTCCGCCTCCTCCTCACCCCCGAAAAGCCCCTCACCCCCAGGCTCACCCCCAAGGTGGTCTTCTACGACAAGGAGGGGAAGCCCCTGGGCCAGCCCCTCCCCCGCAAAGGGAGGTTTGAGGACCTCCTCAAGCTGGCCCAGAACTGGGGGAAGAAGGGGGAGGGCCTTCCCGGGGACCTGGACGGGGACAAGGAGGTGGGCCCCAAGGACTTGGAGAAGCTTAAGGAGGGGTACTTCCAGACCCCCAAGGAGGAAACGGGCACCCCCTAAAGGGCCTTCCGGATGGCCTCCGCGTCCTCCTTGCGGTACCCGTAAAGGGTGACCTCCAGGGTGTCCGGGGCCTCCCGGATCTCCTCCACCATGACCCGGGCCACGGCCTCCACGGGAAGTCCCCCCACCCCGGTGCCCAAAAGGGGGAAGGCCACGGTCTTAAGGCCGAGCGCCACCGCCTTCTCCAGGGCGCTTCGCGTGGCCCGGCGCACGGTGTCCAGGCTGGCGGGCTCGTCCCCCAGGACGGCCGCGTGGATCACGTAGCGCGCCTTCAAGTTCCCCGCCCCGGTGACCGCGGCCTCCCCCACGCGGATGGGGCCGATACGGTCGCACTCCTCCTGGATGGAGGGCCCCCCCTTCCGGAGGATGGCCCCCGCCACCCCTGCCCCCAGCTTGAGCCAGTTGTTGGCCGCGTTGACGATGGCCTCCCCCTCAAACTCGGTGATGTCCCCTTCCGCCACCCGGATGCGGGCCATACCCCTATTTTCCCGTACAATGGGCCTGATGTCACGGGATCTCTTGGGCCTCGAGGGGCGGATCGTCATGGTCACCGGGGCGGGCCGGGGCTTCGGCCGGGCCATCGCCCACGGCTACGGCCGCAACGGGGCCACGGTCATCGCCGTGGACCCCGACGTGGAGCTGGCCACCGCCGTGGCCTCGGAGGTGGAGGCCCTGGGGGCCACGGCCATCCCCATCCGGGGGGACATGAGCGTGGTGTTGGACGTGACCAGCACCTTTGAGAAGGTGGAGGAGCTCTTCGGGCTTCTGGACGGCATCGTGCACGTGACCGCCGCGGAGAGCAAAACCCCTTTCGTGGAGCTCATGGAAAGCGAGTGGTACGACCTTATGAGCCAGGACGTGAAGTCCAGCCTCTACGTCCTCCAGCAGGGCCTGAGGCACCTGGCGGGCGGGGGGTTCGTGACCATCGTCCTCCCCCCCGAGGCCCGCCTGGAGCCCCACACCCTCTCCGTGCGCAAGGCGGTGGAGGGGCTCATCGAGGGGGCCACCCGCACCTTCCCCGGGGTGCGGGTGAACGGGGTGGTCCCCTCCCGGGACCCCGTCTCCGAGGAGCACGACCAGCCCCTGGTGCGGGCGGCCTTGGGCCTCGGGTCCATGGTCTCCGAGGGCATCCGGGGGGCCCTCCTCTCCGTCCAGCTCCCCGAGCCCCCCATGCCCCCCGAGCTTTACGAGCTCTACCGGGAAGTGCCGTGAAGTGCCCCTACTGCGGCCACCCCGACACCCGGGTGGTGGACTCCAGGCCCTCCGACGAGGGGGCGGCCATCCGGAGAAGGCGGGAATGCCCCGCCTGCGAGCGCCGCTTCACCACCTACGAGAGGACCCAGCTGGAGCCCCTCATGGTGGTGAAGCGGGACGGGAGAAGGGAGCCCTTCAACCCGGACAAGCTCTTAAGGGGCCTCCTCCTCGCCTGCGAGAAGCGCCCCGTGGACCTCGAGGCCCTGAGGCGCTTCGCCTACACCTTTGAGGACCAGGTCACGGGCCCCGAGATCACCTCGGAGGAGATCGGCCTCAAGGCCATGGCCTTCCTAAGGGAGCTGGACCAGGTGGCCTACATCCGCTTCGCCTCCGTCTACCGGGAGTTTGACTCCGTGGAGCGCTTCATCGAGGAGATCCGCCGCCTGGGGGGTGTTGACAAGAAGGAGGGGGGCTGATAGCATGGCTTTTGCTGCGCGGGCGGGAAGCCCAAGCAGGGGGATCTTGAAAAGGGGAGAGGCAGCACACACCTGAACCCAAACGCCTTCGGGCGTACTTTTTTGGAGAGTTTGATCCTGGCTCAGGGTGAACGCTGGCGGCGTGCCTAAGACATGCAAGTCGTGCGGGGTGGTTCGCCACCCAGCGGCGGACGGGTGAGTAACGCGTGGGTGACCTGCCCGGAAGTGGGGGACAACCCGGGGAAACCCGGGCTAATCCCCCATGTGGTCCCGGCCCCTGGGCCGTGACTAAAGGCCAAAAGCCGCTTCCGGATGGGCCCGCGTCCCATCAGCTAGTTGGTGGGGTAACGGCCCACCAAGGCAACGACGGGTAGCCGGTCTGAGAGGATGGCCGGCCACAGGGGCACTGAGACACGGGCCCCACTCCTACGGGAGGCAGCAGTTAGGAATCTTCCGCAATGGGCGAAAGCCTGACGGAGCGACGCCGCTTGCGGGACGAAGCCCCTCGGGGTGTAAACCGCTGAACCTGGGACGAAAACCCCCACAAGGGGACTGACGGTACCAGGGTAATAGCGCCGGCCAACTCCGTGCCAGCAGCCGCGGTAATACGGAGGGCGCAAGCGTTACCCGGATTCACTGGGCGTAAAGGGCGTGTAGGCGGCCCGGGGCGTCCGGCGTTAAAGCCCACGGCTCAACCGTGGAACCGCGCCGGATACGCCCGGGCTAGACGGCGGGAGAGGGTGGTGGAATTCCCGGAGTAGCGGTGAAATGCGCAGATACCGGGAGGAACGCCAATGGCGAAGGCAGCCACCTGGCCCGCCCGTGACGCTGAGGCGCGAAAGCGTGGGGAGCAAACCGGATTAGATACCCGGGTAGTCCACGCCCTAAACGTTGCGCGCTAGGTCTCTGGGTCCTCTGGGGGCCGAAGCTAACGCGTTAAGCGCGCCGCCTGGGGAGTACGGCCGCAAGGCTGAAACTCAAAGGAATTGACGGGGACCCGCACAAGCGGTGGAGCATGTGGTTTAATTCGAAGCAACGCGAAGAACCTTACCAGGCCTTGACATGCTGGGGAACCCGGGTGAAAACCCGGGGTGCCCGCAAGGGAACCCCAGCACAGGTGCTGCATGGCCGTCGTCAGCTCGTGTCGTGAGATGTTGGGTTAAGTCCCGCAACGAGCGCAACCCCCGCCCTTAGTTGCCAGCGGGCAAGCCGGGCACTCTAAGGGGACTGCCGGCGAAAGCCGGAGGAAGGCGGGGACGACGTCTGGTCATCATGGCCCTTACGGCCTGGGCGACACACGTGCTACAATGCCCGCCACAAAGCGACGCAACCCGGCAACGGGAAGCCAATCGCAAAAAAGCGGGCCCAGTTCGGATTGGGGTCTGCAACCCGACCCCATGAAGCCGGAATCGCTAGTAATCGCGGATCAGCCACGCCGCGGTGAATACGTTCCCGGGTCTTGTACACACCGCCCGTCACGCCATGGGAGCGGGCTCTACCCGAAGTCGCCCACCCCTACAGGGAGGCGCCCAGGGTAGGGCTCGTGACTGGGGCGAAGTCGTAACAAGGTAGCTGTACCGGAAGGTGCGGCTGGATCACCTCCTTTCTAAGGAG